>JALRBF010000009.1 GCA_023262365.1 Burkholderiaceae bacterium | reverse complement strand
AAGCGCCATGGCAGCGCCTACCTCATGGCCGTGGGCGGTGCGGCTTACTTGGTTTCAAAGGCACTTAAGGGTGCACGCGTGCTGGCGTTTGAAGACTTGGGCATGGAAGCCATTTACGAATTTGACGTGCAAGACATGCCCGTAACCGTGGCCGTGGACAGCACCGGTGACAGCGCGCACATCACCGGGCCGGCAACCTGGCAAAAACGCATCGCCAGCGGCGAATTTAAAAATATTGCGGTGACCGCCGCTTAATCGGCTAGTGCAGGTGGCGGGGTTTGCGCCCGCCCCGGCCGCCACCGCCCGAGCCGCCGCCTCTGGGACGCGGCGCGGCGCGGCCCCACGACATGCTGTGCTGAAGCGCCTCAAAGCGCTGGCGAAACAAGTCGTCAATGGCGTACACCACGGCGCCCAGTTCAGAGGTGTCAAAGTGGCGCTCCATGGTCTGCACCACGTCTTGCACCAGCATGTCGCGCTGCACCTGCAAAATGGCTTGCGGCGTGGGGCCGACAAAGCACATCAAAAAGTCGTCGCGCGATTGCTCGTCTTCGTGGGCCTCTTCTTCGTCAAACTCGGTGTCGTAAAAAGACACCTCAATGGCGGCGCCCTCGGTGGTGAGTTCGTTGAGGCCGCTGCACGCGTCTTCCATTACGGCACGAAAGTCTTGGTCACCAGCCACCGTCCAGCACAGGCGCAGCACCGATTCGGCCACGTCGTGCGCGATGCCGGGCTCTTCTTGGTACAGGCTGGTTGCGCCCTCGGCCAACCCGTTGGCCGATGCGTAGTGCCACAGCGGGCGCAGGGCTTCTTCGAGCTGGCTGGCGCTGACATCGGGACGCAGAGGGATGTCGCCATGCACGTGGATTTCAAACGGTGGTGAATAGTGGCTCATGGCGTGGTCCCTTCAGCGGCGATGTCTCACTATACACGGCGCTGTGGGCCTAAGCCGCCATTGCCAGCGGATCCGCGTGCTGGGGTTGCGCCACCTGGGGGTAAAGCGCACGGGCGGCCTGGTAAGACAGGGCGTAGGTGCCCTGCTGGGGCTCGTACAGCAAGGTGCCGCGGCGCAGCATAACACCCAATGTTTTGCTTAAGTTGTTGGAGAAGCGCCGGTTGATGGTTGCATTGCCAAGGGTGTGCACGTGGGCAAGCAAGTCTTGCCGCGTAAAGCGGGTTTGCCCCAACACAAAATGCAAATACGCGGCAACCAAAGCCACCCAGTCGCGTTTATGGCGCGGCTGCACCAACGCGGCCAACTCGGCCAAGGGTCGCACCGGCACCGGCGCCGAAAACGCCAAGGCTTGCTCGGCCGGCCGAGCCGCCGGCGCGGGGGCGCCAACGCGCTGCAGCCACTGGGCCACGGTGCGCTGCACAAACGGAGCTTGTCCCTCACATTCAAGGGTCACGCCGTTTATAGTGACGCTGGCACGGCAAGCACCGGCGGTGTGGGTGTTGGGGCGAGCGTGGCGAGCCATAAATGAGTGTTAACGTGTTATTGTAATAGGTTTTTTCCTTAATATTTCAATTCTAAGTGATTAACCCGACTTGCCGCCGTCATCCCACCGCCAAATCCAACGAGTAACACGTGGTCACCATCGGAAACTCTGCCGGCATCGAGCGCC
>JALRBF010000157.1 GCA_023262365.1 Burkholderiaceae bacterium | reverse complement strand
ACCCACGGGCAAAACCTTGCCTGCGTCGTCTTGCACGCGCAAGGACACGCCGGGCAATGGAAAGCCTACTGTGCCACCACGGCGCTCGGTTTGACCTGGGTAGCGCGGATCGGCTGCATAGGGGTTGGAGGTGAGCATGATGGTTTCGCTCATGCCGTAACGCTCCAAAATGGTGTGGCCCGTGCGGGTCTGCCAGTCGTTGAAGGTTTCGATGAGCAAAGGCGCAGAGCCCGAAATGAACAAGCGCATGTGGCGCGCCGCCTCTGGCGTGAGCGAGGGCTCGGCCAACATGCGGGTGTAAAGCGTGGGCACGCCCATGAACACCGTGGCGTGGGCCATGAGGCCAATTGCCGCACGCGGCTCAAATTTGTTCATCCACCGCATGGGGCTGCCATTGATGAGCGCCCCATGAATGGCCACAAACAAGCCGTGCACGTGAAAAATCGGCAAGGCATGCAGCAGCACATCGTTGGCCTGCCAACCCCAGTAGGTGCGCAGCACCTGAGCGTTGCTTAGCAAGTTGTGATGGCTGAGCATGGCGCCCTTGCTGCGCCCGGTGGTGCCGCTGGTGTACAAAATCGCGGCCATGTCGTCGGGCTGAACTGGCACGCACACCGGCGTATCGGGCGCGTGCGCGGCGCGCTGCAGCAGACTGCCGGTGCGGTCGTCGCCCAGCGTGACCACATGCCCCACGCCCTGGCCAAACGCCAGCTTGCTGACCCAACTGAAGTTTTGCGGCTTGCACACCACCACGGCAGGCGAGGCGTTGTCAATAAAGTACGCCATTTCGGCGCCCTGGTACGCGGTGTTAAGCGGCAGCAGCACAAGGCCACTGCGCAACGTGGCCAAGTACAGCATCAGCGCTTCAACCGATTTGTCTACCTGCATGGCCACGCGGCTGCCCGCAGGCAAATCAAGCGACAGCAACCAGTTCGCCATCATGGCGCTGCCGCGCTCAAGGTCGCGCCAGCTGTAATGCAAGTCGCCGTCGTACACGGCGGTGGCGTCAAGGTTGCCAGGAAAGCCCGCGCGCAAATGCGCGTAAAGGTTGGCTGAGTTTTGACTCATGATGCGTGCACCCAAAATTTACTGGTCGATTTTTAACAGTTTGGCCACGGCGGCACTGTGGGCCACTTGCTGTTGCCCAAAGCGTTCGTGGCGGTCTTGCACTTTGTCGATGTCGTACAGGTAATTCACCATCACCGACAGGGACTGACGCAGCCCCTTATCGGACAAATCACCGGCAAAGTGAATGCGCTCGAGCTGGGCGCCGTTGTCGAGGTGAAAGCGCGCCACCGGGTCGGCCAGTGGCCGGTGGCTGCCGCGCACCAAAAACCACGCGCACAACGCGCCAACGTCGGCCACCACCGCCGGGGTTGCCCCCACCACATCGCGCTCGTGCAGCGCCGCCCCGCCTTGGCTGCGCCAAGCCTGCACACGCGCGTGGGCGTCGCGCAAGGCCGGCGGCCAAGTGGTGGGGTCGGCCTTGTCGAGCCAACGGGTAAGCCCAGGCACCGGCGAGAGCGTCACAAAGGTTTTAATCGAGGGCCACTCGCGCCCCAGCACCTCGGCCACGCGCTTGATTAAAAAGTTGCCCAAGCTCACCCCGCGCAAACCCGGCTGGCAGTTGCTGATGCTGTAAAACACCGCGGTGGTGGGTTTTTTGAGCGGGCTGGGCGCAGCCGACGCGTCAATTAGGGGGCCAATGGCGCGCGGCACCTCGTCCAGCAAGGCCACCTCAACAAAAATCAGCGGCTCACCCGGCAGCTGCGGATGAAAAAACGCGTAGCAACGGCGGTCGGGCTGCAGGCGCCGGCGCAGGTCGTCCCACCCGGCAATGGCGTGTACCGCCTCGTGCTGAATCAACTTCTCCAGCAGCGCGGCGCTGGCATGCCAGCTCACCTCTTCTAGACGCAAAAACCCGGGGTTGAACCACGACTGCAACAGGTGCAAAAAATCGCGATCCACCACGCCAAGCGAGGGGTTGTCACGCATGCACGCATGCAAGGCGCAACGCATGGCCAGCAACACCGCCGTGCCGCCTTGTACACGGTTGATGCGACGAATCAGCTCTTGCCGTGGGGCTTCGGCCGCTCGCGCCAGCTGCGCCACGTGGTCGTCGTTGGGGTCGTCCAAAAAGGCTTTGGCCGCCACCGACAACACATCAAAGTCGGGAGCAAAATCTTTGGCCAGCATGTCAAAAAACGCCTCATGCTGGGCCTGCGGCAGGGCTTGCCACGCGGCAATCACGTCCTCGGCCAGTTGCACCCAGTTGGCTTGCCCGTCTCCCGAGCACAACCTTACGCAAGCCTCAGTCAGGCGTCGTAGGCTGTTTTCTTGTCGGCGCAGTTGAATCCGACCAAGAAGCGAATGAAACAAGTTAACCTCCCATGAGCGTGCGCGGTAACCAAGTCGCAATGTCAGGGAAGAAGCATAACAACACAATTGCCACCACCATGCACAACATAAACGGTATGGAGCCGCGCAAAATGGTGGTGAGCTTGACATCAGGCGTGATGCCATTGATAACGAAGAGGTTCAAACCAACTGGCGGCGTAATCAGGCCCAACTCCATGTTAATGGTGAGCACCACGCCGAACCAAATGGGGTCAAAGCCTGCGGCGGTAATCACGGGCAGGATGATGGGGGTGGTCATTAAGATGATGGCTGCAGGCGGCAAAAAGCACCCCAGCACCAACAGCATCAAATTAATGGCCGCCAGCAACACCCAGCGGTTGACGTCCATCTCGGCAATGGCCTGCGCCACGGACTGCGTGACCATGGACGATGACATGGCGTAGCCAAACAACACCGACATGCCAATAATCATGAGCAGCATGCCCGACTCGCGCAACGAATCGCGCAAAATCGCCCATAGCGCGCTTGGGTGCCACATGCGGTACATCACCACCACCATCATCAAGCACAACGCTGCCCCTACACCCGCAGCCTCTGACGGGGTGGCGATGCCGCCGTACAGGCTGTAGATGACGCCCACAATCACCAGCAGCAGCGGCACCAACTTGGGCAGCAACTCAATGCGCTGAACCCAGGTGTACGCTTGACCAGAAAACACCTGCGTGTTGCCGCGCCGCCAGCTAATAAACAACGCCCAAGCAATGAACAGCCCCGTGAGCATGAGCCCGGGCAAAATACCGGCCAAAAACAAACCGCCGATTGAGGTTTCGCTGGCGATGCCGTACAAAATCATGGTGACGCTGGGCGGAATCAAAATGCCCAACGTGCCGCCCGCGGCAATGGCACCGGTAGCCAAATCGGCGTCGTAACCACGGCGGCGCATCTCAGGTATGCCCATTTTGCCAATGGCCGCGCATGTCGCTGGCGACGAGCCGGTGAGCGCCGCAAACAACGCACAGGCCCCGATGTTGGAAATAACGAGCGAGCCCGGCACGCGGTACAACCAGCGCGCCAGGGCCTCGTACAAATCGCTTCCGGCACGGGACGACGCCACCGCCGCGCCCATCAAAATAAACATGGGAATCGACGCCAAGGTGAAGTCATCAAGCCCGGCAAACACCGTTTCGGGCAAAAAATTCAGCGCGTTCCAGCCGTCGTTCAGAAGCATAAATACCAAGGCGGTGCTGCCCAAGGCAAAGGCAATGGGCATGCCGGTGGCCAGCAAAATCAGCGCCACCACAAAAAACGCCACCCCTATCAGCGTGGGCGTCATGCCTCACCCCCTAACGAAAAGGGCGAATGTTGGCCTTTGGCCAACGCCCAAATATCCACCACGTACTGAAGGCATATAAGCCCCATGCCCACGGGCAGCGCCAGGTAGGGTATCCACAACCGCGCGCGCCATATAGACGGCGTGGTCAGGCCCAGTTGATACGCCTCGTACCACCAATGCAAGGTGGAGTAAAAAAACAAGGCGCAGAAGGTAAGCGCCAGCAACGACGCCACCCAGCCCAGCACGTGCCGCCCGTGTGCGCCGAGCATGAGTGGCAGCAGGTCAACGTTAACGTGGCCCTTGGTGAGCAAAATGTACGGCGCACCCAAAAAGGTGGCAGCAATCAGCGCAAAGGTGACAAACTCAGTTTGCCAAATCGACGACTGCCCCAACACGGCCCGCACAAATACCATGTGACAAACGACCAGCACCGACAGTACCAACAGGCCAGCGGCAAATACGCCACTGGCCATTGACAGTCGGGTCACCCATCGGTGCAGCCACGCCACGCGGTTGATCCTGCCCAGGCTTTACTTAACGGCCAGCGCCTTGGCAATCAATGCGTCACCGCCCGGCACCTTGGTGCCAAACGTTTTGTACGAGGTGCGCTGGGCCACCGCGCGCCACTGGTCGGCTTGGGCTTCGGTCATGCTAACCACCTGAACGCCCGCCTTTTTGTAGGCGGCGACGAGTTTTTCATCGAGCTTTTTGGACTCGGAGGCAAAATACGCCTCAGCCTTTTTGGCCGCTGCCATCAGCGCTTTTTTCTGCGCGTCGTTGAGTTTGGCCAAACTCTTTGCAGAGATCAGCATGGGCTCGTACATGAACCACATGGTTTGGTCGCCAGGGGCAGTAAGGCATTTGAGCTGCTCGTACAACCGAAACGAAACAAAGCTGCCCGATGAGGTGTCGGTACCCTGCGCGACGCCCTGCTGCAACGCGTTGTATACCTCGTTGGAGGGAATGGACAAAATCGACGCACCGGCACCGCGCCACATCTCGGCAAAGGTTGCTCCGGCGGAGCGAATCTTTAGGCCATCGGCATCTTTGGGCTCAACAATGCACTTGTCTTTGCCACCAAAGGCGCCGGCCAGCCATGCATCGGCCAACACCTCAACCCCACCTTTTTTCATGATGGCGCGAATGTCGTCCATAAACGGCGAGGCGTTCACGCGTTGGGCGTGCTCGTGGTTTTTTACCAGGCCAGGCATGAGCGTGGCACCAAACTCCGGGTGAAAGCCCGAGGCGTAGTCCAGTGGGTACAGCGTCATGTCAATTTGGCCGGTAAGCATGGCTTTCCACTGCTCCTTGGCTTTGACCAAGCTGGCGCCCGGATACACTTGAATGGTCAACCCCACATTGGCCGCGGCCACTTCGCGGGCAACCATTTGCACCATCTCGTCGCGCACGTCGCCTTTGCCACCGGGGAACTGATGCGATGCTTTGAGCACCACATCGGCCTGTGCCCCCAGGCATACGCCGGCCAAAGTTAACGCAGCGAGCACACGCCGCTTGAACTGAGTCTTCATGGATGTCTCCTTGGTGCGACGGTTGCCGCATTTGAGTAAAAGTTTTGAGGGCCGAATCATAGTGCCAAGTGGCGCTTTCGGCTAGCAGGCAAGGGATAATCGGGACATGAACCCTAACCTTGCATCCCTGCAGCCCTACCCGTTTGAGCGCTTACGCCAGTTGTTTGCCCAGGTCACCCCGGCGGCAGCCCACCGCCCCATTAGCCTGGGCATTGGCGAGCCCAAGCACCCCACGCCCGAGGTGATTCGCCGCGCCGTGGCCGACTCGCTGGACCAACTGGCCAGCTACCCCGCCACCGCCGGCGGCTTGGCCCTGCGCCAAGCCTGCGCCGACTGGGTGCAACGCCGCTACGGGGTGGCGCTGGATGCGGCACAGCACATCTTGCCCGTTACCGGCTCACGCGAAGCGTTGTTTGCCGTGGCGCAGGCCGTGGTAAACGCCTCGCGCCCCAACCCCGTGGTGCTGTGCCCCAACCCGTTTTATCAAATTTACGAGGGGGCGGCCCTACTGGCCGGCGCGCAGCCGGTATTTGTACCCAGCTTGGCCGAACACGACTTTGCCCACGCCTGGGACGCCGTGCCCGAGGCGGTGTGGCAACGCACCCAGCTGGTGTACGTGTGCAGCCCGGGCAACCCCACGGGCGCCATAACCAGCCTGGCGCAATGGCGCACGCTGTTTGAGGCCTGCCAGCGGCACGGTGCGGTGCTAGTAGCCGACGAGTGCTACAGCGAGATTTACTTTAACGACGAGCCGCCACTGGGCATGCTGCAGGCCGCGCAACAACTGGGGCGCGACTTCACCGGCTTACTGGCCGTCACCAGTCTGTCTAAACGCAGCAACGCGCCGGGGCTGCGCAGCGGCTTTGTGGCGGGCGACCCGGCGCTGATTGGGCAATTTTTGCTTTATCGCACCTACCACGGCAGCGCCATGAGCGGCATGGTGCAAGCCGCCAGCGCCGCAGCCTGGGCCGACGAGGCCCACGTCGTGGCCAACCGCGCGGCGTATCAGGCCAAGTTTGACGCGGTACTGCCCTTGCTCACGCCGCACATGCAGGTCACGCGTCCGTCGGCGGGGTTTTATTTGTGGCCGCAAATTCCGGCCGCCTTTGGTGGCGATGACACCCGATTCGCGCAGGAATTGCTGGCTCAATACAATGTCACCGTGCTTCCGGGCCGTTACATCGCGCGCGAGGTTGACGGCCACAACCCCGGCGCCGGCCGTGTTCGCATGGCATTGGTGGCCGAACAGGCCGAGTGCCTAGAAGCCGTGCAACGCGTGGCGGCCTTTTGTGCCGCTGCCTCGTAACTTTCACTTTTTACTGTCAGGGATCCCATGTCTGCCCAAACCCAACAACTTGCCACCGTCATCAACGCCGCGTGGGAGCAGCGCAGCGAACTCTCACCCGGCCAATCCCCAGCCGAGGTGGTTGAGGCGGTGGAACAAACCATTGCCCAGCTCAACAAGGGCGCGCTGCGCGTGGCCACACGCCAGGGCGTGGGCCAGTGGGAGACGCACCAGTGGATTAAGAAAGCGGTGCTGCTGTCGTTTAGGCTCAAAGACAACGACATCATGCGCGCCGGCGACCTGGGATTTTTTGACAAAGTGCCCACCAAGTTTGCCCACCTCTCGCGCGAGCAACTTGCTGCAACCGGTGTGCGCGTGGTGCCACCGGCCGTGGCCCGCCGTGGCAGCTACGTGGCGCGCGGCGCGGTGCTGATGCCCAGCTACGTGAACATCGGCGCCTACGTAGACGAAGGCACCATGGTGGATACATGGGCCACCGTGGGCTCGTGTGCGCAAATTGGCAAAAACGTGCACTTGTCCGGCGGCGTGGGCATTGGCGGCGTGCTTGAGCCGCTGCAAGCCAACCCCACCATCATCGAGGACAACTGCTTTATTGGCGCGCGCTCCGAAATTGTTGAGGGCGTGATTGTGGAAGAAAACAGCGTCATCAGCATGGGCGTGTACATTGGCCAAAGCACCAAAATTTACGACCGCGCCAGCGGCGAGGTCGTATACGGTCGCGTGCCCTCGGGCTCGGTGGTGGTAAGCGGTAGCCTACCCAGCAAAGACGGCAGCCACAGCCTGTACTGCGCGGTGATTGTTAAGCGTGTGGACGCGCAAACCCGC
>JALRBF010000136.1 GCA_023262365.1 Burkholderiaceae bacterium | reverse complement strand
TCCCACGGGTTCCAGCAGCTCACTTCGGCGTGGGTGTGGATGTCAATGGCAATGAGGTCTTGGAGTTTCATGGCGTGGGCTAGGGACTAGTCATGTCTTTGGTTATCAATCATAATCTTTTGCGTTGTTTCGTCAACCAATGAAAGAGCCTTTGCCATGACACAGGAATTGCATCCGGCCATTGCGCGCGCGGCTGGTATGGGGGTTGCGCTGCAGGTGCATGGGGCCGTGGCGGTGGTGCAATTGCGCCGCCCGGCCAAGCGCAACGCGCTCAACGATGGCTTGATTGAGGGCCTGCGCGATGTGTTTGCGCACTTGCCCGCAGGGGTGGGCGCGGCGGTGATTCACGGCGAGGGTGAGCACTTTTGTGCGGGCTTGGACTTGAGTGAGCTGCAAGAGCGCGATGCCGGCGAGGGCGTGCTGCATTCGCGCCGCTGGCACGTGGCGCTGGATGCGATTGCCTACGGCCCGGTGCCAGTGGTGGCGGCCTTGCACGGGGCAGTGGTGGGCGGCGGCCTGGAGCTGGCGTGCGCGGCGCACGTGCGGGTGGCCGATGCGTCGGCGTTTTATGCTTTGCCTGAGGGCACGCGGGGCATTTTTGTGGGCGGTGGGGGTTCGGTGCGCATTCCCAAGCTCATTGGCGTGGCGCGCATGACGGACATGATGCTCACCGGCCGGGTGTACAACGCCGCCGATGGCGAGCGCTTGGGCTTTGCGCAGTACCTTGAGCCCGCGGGTGGGGCGCTGGACAAGGCGCTGGCGCTGGCGGCCAAGATTGCCACCAACGCGCCGCTGACCAACTTTGCCCTAACCCAGGCGCTGCCGCGCATTGCAGAGCAGCCAGCCGACCATGGCTACTTGATGGAGGCGTTGGTCTCGGGGGTGGCGCAGGCCGCGCCCGAGGCCAAGGCCAGGGTGCAGGCGTTTTTGGCGGGTAAGGCGCCCAAGGTAAAAAAGGCGTAGGAGACGAGCAGCATGAGTGAGCCAAGTTATCGGCCGTTGACGTTTGGCGTGACGCGGGTGCAGGTGCGCCCGGGTGAGGGGGGCGTGCAGTACGTGCGCGCTGAGCAGGATTTGGGGCCGTACCCGCCGCGCTTGACAGACCGGCTGGTGCATTGGGCGCAGCAGTCGCCACAAAAAACCTTCATGGCGCGGCGTGTGCAGCTGGCCGACGGCAGCCGCGGCGATTGGCAACATCTCACCTACGCGCAGGCGTGGCAGACCGCGCGCGCGATTGCCCAGGGGTTGATTGACCGGGGCCTGTCGCTGGACAAGCCAGTGGCGATTGTGTGCGAGAACAGCTTAGCGCACGCCCAAATGGCCTTGGGGTGCATGGTGGCGGGGGTGCCGTTTGTGCCGGTCTCACCGCCTTACGCGCTGGTGAGCCAAGATTACGAAAAGCTCAAGCATGTGTTGGGCACGGTAACGCCGGGCTTGGTGTTTGTGCCCGACGCGCGCTACAAACAAGCGGTGCTGGCCGCGGTGCCGCCAAGCATGGAGGTGGTGCTGGGTGAGGGGCAGTGGAGCGAGCGCCCCACCACGTCGCTGGCCCAGCTGTGTGCCACCCCACCCACAGCGGCGGTGGAGCAGGCCATGGCGGCGACAAACGGCGATACCGTGGTGAAGTTTTTGTTCACCAGTGGTTCGACCAAGATGCCCAAGGGCGTGATTAACACCCACCGCATGTGGTGCGCGAACCAACAACAAATGGTTACCTCCATGCCGGTGCTGGGTGAGGAGGACTTGGTGCTGGTTGACTGGTTGCCCTGGAACCACACGTTTGGCGGCAACCACAACGTGGGCATGGTGCTCTACCACGGCGGCACCATGTACATTGACGACGGCAAACCCACCCCAGCGCTGATGGGTGAGACGCTACGCAATTTGCGCGAAATTTCGCCCTCGGTTTACTTTAATGTGCCCACCGGGTTTGAGGCCATCGCCAAGGCCATGCAAAACGACGATGCGTTGCGCAAGAACTTTTTGAGCCGCGTGAAGATGTTTTTTTACTCGGGCGCGGCGTTGGCGCAGCCCATTTGGGACAGTTTGTTTGCCAGCGCCGAGCGTGAAATTGGGCAGCGCATTGTGATGGGCACGGGTCTGGGCATGACCGAGTCGGGGCCGTTTGCCGTGTTTGTGCCCAGCCCGCAGGTTCGTGCAGGAGACTTGGGTGTGCCCACGCCAGGGCTTGAGCTGAAACTGGTTCCGGTGGATGGCAAAACCGAGGTGCGTTACCGAGGCCCCAACATCACCCCCGGGTACTGGCGTAACCCGCAGGGCACAGCCGAGGCGTTTGATGAGGAGGGGTTTTTTCGCTCGGGCGATGCGGTGCGCTGGATTGACCCGGGCAACCCCAACCTGGGTCTTCGGTTTGATGGCCGCATTGCCGAGGACTTTAAGCTGGCCACGGGCACCTTTGTCAGCGTGGGGCCGCTGCGAGCCGCGGTGATTGCCGCTGGGGCGCCGTACGTGCAAGACGTGGTGGTAACCGGGCTTAACCGCAACGAGGTGGGGGCCATGGTGTTTGCCACGCCGCGCGTGCGCGAGTTGGCCGGCGCCAGCGACGCCACGCCGTGGGCCGAGGTGCTTGAGGCCGAGACGGTGCGGGCGTTTTTTCAGCAACTCGTTGACGATTTGGCCGCGGCCAGCACCGGCAGTGCCAACCGGGTGGCGCGCCTGTGCTTGCTGCACGAGCCCCCCACGATTGACCGGGGTGAGGTAACCGACAAGGGCTCGATTAACCAACGCGCCGTGCTGCAGCACCGCGCGGCCACGGTGCAGGCCATGTACGACGGCAGCCTGTCCGGGCTGTTGCAGCCCACGCCGCGCTAAGTCATGACGGGTGTACGCCAGCCAAGTGTGGCGCAGGCCAGCAGCGCCGGGCTTGATACCGAGGCGCTGCAGCAGTTGGTGGGGTACAACGCGCGGCGCGCGGCGCTGCACCTCATTGAGGCGTTCATGCAGTCCATGGCCGCGTATGGTTTGCGGCCAGTGGAGTTTTCGGTGCTCTCGGTGGTGGTGCACAACCCAGGGGTCACGTCCAGCCAGTTGTCTCAGGCGCTGGATTTGTTGGCACCCAACCTGGTGCGGCTGGTGCAGCGGCTGGAGCGGCGCGGGTTGCTCAGTCGCCAACGCGACGCCAACGACCGGCGCGCCATTGGGCTATTTGCCACGCCCGAGGGAGCGGCCCTGATGCGCCGTGCCGAGGCTCAGGCCCGGGCCAGCGAGGCCAGGCGACTGGCGCATTTGTCGGCCGCCGAGCAAGCCACGCTGCGGCGACTACTAAAAAAAGTGTACCGCTAAACCCGGCGGGCGTCGGGGTTGGCGCGAACAACGCATAATTCCGGGTATGACACAAGAAACCCCTGAAGGACGCGCCGTTGAGCGCTTGGTGGCGGGCCGGCCAACCTCGGATGGCGCCGGCGTCAAACTGACCCGCGTGCTCACCCACGACTTGCAGCATCGGCTTGACCCGTTTTTGATGTTGGATTTTTTTGGTTCGCACGAGGTTGAGGACTACGTGGGCGGTTTTCCCGACCATCCGCACCGAGGCTTTGAAACCATTACCTACATGCTGCATGGCCGCATGCGCCACCGCGACAGCGCGGGCCACGAAGGCTTGCTGCAAGACGGCGGCGTGCAGTGGATGACGGCTGGACGTGGCGTGATTCATAGCGAGATGCCAGAACAGTCCGAGGGGCTAATGAATGGCTTTCAGCTGTGGCTGAATTTGCCGGCCAAAGACAAGATGACCACGCCGTGGTACCGCGACATGCAAAGCGCCGAAATTCCTGAATTTGTGCGCAACGATGGCCTAAAGGTGCGGGTGATTGCCGGGCGGCACGAATCGGTGGCGGCGCTGGTGCAACGCGAAGGCACCGAGCCCTTGTATTTGGACATTCACAACCCCTCGGCCCAGCGCCTAACCATGGTGCAGCCAGTGCCAGCGGCGCACAATGCGTTTGCGTACGTGTACGCCGGCGAGCTGGAGGTGCGGGCCCAAGGCAAGACGCAAACGGTGGCCAACAACCGCATGGCAATTTTTGCCAACCAACATGACCACGTGGTGCTGGAGTTGCCACCACAAAGCCGGGCGATTTTGGTTGCGGGTAAGCCGTTGGGCGAGCCCATCGTGCAGTACGGCCCGTTTGTAATGAACACCAAAGACGAGGTGATGCAGGCCGTGCATGACTACCAACGAGGCGTGTTGGCTTAAGCCATGACACTGGCCTACGCGCCCAGGGGTTTGGTGGGGCTGCTAACCCCCCAGGGC
>JALRBF010000109.1 GCA_023262365.1 Burkholderiaceae bacterium | reverse complement strand
CCACCGCTCCAAAGAAACGCTTCTGTTTCTTCGTCAACGCATGACCCTTAACTTGTTTGTCTTCAAGGATTTTCTTGGCCTTGGTGGGTGTCAATGGCTTGGACATGCAAATGTCCTCCCGTCAGAAATACCGGATTTCTGATGCACGCATGAGCGGCACCGCCTACGGCACGGTGGTGCTGCACACCGCGCCCGAGGCCGCCGCCGGCGGGCCGCTGGCGGTGGTGCAAAACGGCGACCAAATTACGCTGGACGTGGCCGCGCGCACGCTGCACCTGCACGTGGACGAAGCCGAGCTGGCCGCGCGGCTGGCGCGCTGGCAAGCCCCAGCGCCGGCGCTTACCAGCGGCTACTGGAAGCTGTACATTGACCACGTGCTACAAGCCGACGAAGGCGCCGACTTGGACTTTTTGCGCGGCAAGCGCGGCGACTTTGTACCGCGCGACAACCACTAAGAAGGACGCAACCATGCAAGCAACCCGTATTGCCCTAGTCACGGGGGCCAGCGCCGGCATTGGCCAAGCGTGTGCCCGGGCACTGATTGAACGTGGCTGGCACACCTGGTGCGTGGGGCGCAACGCCCAAGCGCTGCACGCCACGGTACAGGCCCTGCCCGAGGCGCAGCGCGATTTGGCCACCGTGCACCCAGCCGACGTAAGCGACGAAGCCGCGGTGGCCGAGTTGTTTGCGCGCATCAAGCAGCAGCACGGCCGGCTGGACTTGCTGTTTAACAACGCCGGGCTCAACCAAGCCGCGGCCACACCCGACGAACTCGACCCCGCGCAATGGCGCGCCATTGTGGACGTGAACCTCAACGGCGCGTTTTACTGCCTGCACCATGCCTTTGCGCTGATGCGTGCCCAGCAGCCCAGCGGAGGCCGCATCATCAACAACGGCTCCATCTCAGCCCAGGTGCCACGGCCCGCCTCAATTGCCTACGCCGCCACCAAATCGGCCATCAATGGCCTAACCCGTGCGGCCTCGCTGGACGGGCGCCGCCTGGGCATTGCCGTGGGGCAAATTGACATCGGCAACGTGGCCAGCGCCATGACCGAGCGCATGGCCGCCGGCGTGCTACAAGCCGACGGCGAGGTACGCCCCGAGGCCCGCATGGACATGCAAAGCGTGGTCGATACTTTTTTAACCATGGCGCATTTACCGCTTGAGGCCAACATTTTTCAAGTCACCGTCATGGCCAACGCCATGCCGTTTGTTGGGCGCGGCTAAGGCTGCAAGCGTCACAAGGACACCTGCATGTTTGATTTATCTCAACGCCGTGCCGTGGTCACCGCCGCGGGCCAAGGCATTGGTCGGGCCACGGCACTGGCCTTTGCCCAAGCCGGCGCCACCGTGTACGCCAGCGACATCAACCGCGACACCTTGGGCACGCTGGCGCAAGCTCACGCCAATATTCGTGTGGATGTGCTTGATGTGCTGAGCGACGAGGCCATTGCCGCCTACGCCGCACAGGTGGGTACCGCTGACGTGTTGTTTAACTGCGCCGGTCACGTGCACGCAGGCGACGCGCTGGCCTGCACCGATGCCGAGTGGGACTTTGCCTTTGCCATTAATTGCCGCGCGGCGTTTAAGCTCAATCAAGCGTTTTTGCCTGGCATGGTGGCCCAGCGCTGGGGTAGCATCATTCATGTCTCATCCATTGCCAGCACCGTGCGCGGCTTACCCAAACGGTTTGTGTATGGTGCCACCAAAGCGGCACTGCTGGGCATGACCAAATCGATTGCCGCTGACTACGTGGCGCACAACGTGCGCTGCAACGCCATTT
>JALRBF010000049.1 GCA_023262365.1 Burkholderiaceae bacterium | reverse complement strand
AGCAAGCGTGCGCTCATGGGCCAAGCCGCGCAAGCCTTTGCCCATGTGGTGGTGCTGACCAGCGACAACCCACGGCATGAACCGCCGCAGGCCATTGTGCAGGACATCATGCAAGGCATGTCACAGGCGCCACGGGTGGTGCTTGACCGAGCCTTGGCCATTGCCCAAAGCATTGCCCAGGCCAACGCCGAGGATGTGGTGTTGCTTGCTGGCAAGGGCCACGAGCGTGATCAAGAGTACGCGGGGGTACGTTTGCCGTTTGACGATGTGGTCCACGCCACCCAGGCCCTGGAGGCGCGCGCATGAACACGCCGTTGTCGCTGTTGGGGCAACTGCACACCGCGCGGGTGGTGGGCGCGTTGCCCACCACTTGGCAGCGGGTGCACACCGACAGCCGCAGCGTCAAGCCTGGCGACGTGTTTGTGGCGTTGCGCGGCGAGCGCTTTGACGGACACGACTTTTTGCCCCAGCTGCCTGCGTTGGGTGTGCACGCCGCGCTGGCTGAGCACGGCTTGGCGCAGGCCGGCTTGGCGGGGGTAGAGGTGGCCAACAGCGCCGCCGCTTTGGGCGAGTGGGCGGGTCGTTGGCGCGCGCAGTGCGCTGCCACGCGGTTGATTGCCGTGACCGGCAGCAACGGCAAAACCACCGTCACGCAAATGGTGGCCGGCATGTTGCGCGCGGCTGCCCCCCAAGCGTGCATGGCCACCGAGGGCAACTTCAACAACGCCATTGGCGTGCCATTGACCCTACTGCGGCTGCAGCCCACCCACGCGTGGGCCGTGGTGGAGTTGGGCATGAACCATCCGGGAGAGATCGCGCCTCTCGCGCGCATGGCGCAACCCCAGGTGGCCTTGGTGAACAACGCCCAGCGCGAACACCAAGAACACATGGGCAGCGTGGACGCCGTGGCTGAGGAAAACGCCGCGGTGTTTGACGCACTGCCCGCGCACGGCGTGGCGGTGATGCCGCACGACTCGCCGTACACCGCAGGCTGGACGCAACGCGCGCGCGCAGCCGCCGAGTCGGCGGCGGTGTGGACGTTTTCATCGCAACATCCGCAGGCCACGGTGTACGCCGCGGCGCAGTGGTTGGGGCAGGCGTGGCAGCTGCAGCTGCACACGCCACAAGGCCAAGCCCGCTGCATGCTGGCCGCGCCCGGCATCCACAGCGTGCACAACGCGCTGGCCGCCGTGGCGTGTGCCTTGGCCGCGCAGGTGCCGTGGGCGGCGGTGCAACAAGGGCTGGAGTCGTTTGAGCCAGTCAAGGGCCGTGGCCAGCGCCTTTGGGTGGCACGCGCGCACGGCGCGCCGCTGACGCTGGTGGATGACAGCTACAACGCCAATCCCGACTCGGTGCTTGCCGCCATTGAGGTGCTTGCCGGCCTACCTGCGCCGCGCTGGCTGGTGCTGGGTGACATGGGCGAGGTGGGGCAGCACAGCGTGGCGTTTCATCAAGAGGTGCTGCGTTGTGCTTGCCAGGCGCCGCTGCACCGCATTGACGTGGTGGGCGAAGCGATGGCGCAGGCGCACCACACGCTTACCCCCTCGCAGCGGCGCCGCATTCACTTGCACGACTCGGTCGAGACGCTGCAGCAAGCGCTTACCGCCAGCCACCTCGATGTGGCCAGTGCGTTGGTCAAGGGCTCGCGCTTCATGCGCATGGAGCGCGTCGTGCAACGCATTGAACAACTCGGCGCCGCGCCGCGAACCCCGGAGTCCTCGCATGTTGCTTGAACTGGCTCAATGGCTCCAAGGCTTATCGCCTGACTGGGGATTTTTTCGGGTGGTGCAGTACCAAACTTTTCGTGCCGTTATGGCTGCGGCCACCGCGCTGCTGGTTGGCTTGGCGTTGGGCCCGGCGCTTATTCGCTACCTCACCCGGCTCAAGGTGGGGCAGCCGATTCGTGCGTACGGCGTGGCCAGCCACATGGCCAAACAAGGGACCCCCACCATGGGCGGGGCACTGGTGTTGGCCGCCATCGTCGTGTCGTGCCTGCTGTGGGCCGATTGGAGCAATCGCTTTGTGTGGATTGTGTTGGCCGTGATGTTGGCCTTTGGCGCGGTGGGTTGGGTAGACGATTGGCGCAAGGTGGTGCGCAAAGACCCTGAAGGCATGCGCTCACGCGAGAAGTACGCGTGGCAGTCACTGATTGGTTTGCTCGCGGCGCTGGCGCTGGTGTTTGCCATCTCCGAGGCCGACAACGCCAAGGTGTGGAGTCTGGCGGTGCAATGGGTGGCCTCGGGCTTTACCGTAGACCTACCGCCGCAGGCGGGGCTGTGGCTGCCCTTTTTTAAAACCGTGGGCTACCCCATTGGGGTGCTGGGCTTTGTGGTGCTCACGTATTTGGTTATTGTGGGCAGCAGCAACGCCGTGAACCTCACCGACGGTTTGGACGGCTTGGCCATCATGCCGGTGATCATGGTGGGCTCGGCGCTGGGCGTGTTTGCATACGTCACGGGCAACGCCGTGTTTGCGCGCTACCTGTTGCTGCCTTTCATTCCGGGCACCGGCGAGGTGCTGATTGTGTGCGCCGCCATGGCCGGCGCGGGCTTGGCCTTTTTGTGGTTTAACGCGCACCCGGCGCAGGTGTTCATGGGCGACGTGGGCGCTCTGGCCCTGGGTGGTGCGTTGGGCACGGTGGCGGTGGTGGTGCGTCAAGAAATTGTCTTGGCCGTCATGGGTGGCATTTTTGTTGCCGAGGCCTTGTCGGTGATGGTGCAAGTGAGCTGGTTTAAGTACACCAAGCGCCGCTTTGGCCAGGGGCGACGCTTGCTGCTCATGGCGCCGTTGCATCACCATTTTGAAAAAAAGGGCTGGAGCGAAACCCAGGTGGTGGTGCGCTTTTGGATCGTGACCATGTTGCTTTGTCTGGTGGGCTTATCCACCCTGAAGCTGCGATGAACGAGCACACACGGCCGCCACTTTTGGTGTTGGGCATGGGGCGCTCGGGCCTGGCCTTGGCGCGTTGGGGCGTGCGCCAGGGCCACGCCGTGACGGTGGCCGACACGCGCGACGACACGGCCTTGCAGCAAGCGCTTATGGCTACGGTTGCGCAGGCCCAGCAATACGTTGGGCCGTTAGACCATGCGCTGTGGCAGCGCGCCGCGTGGGCCCAGGTGTGGCGCAGCCCCGGCCTGAGCCCCGCGCAAACCCAAGCCATTGACCAAGCCGCCGCCGCTGCCGGTGTGCCCGTGCTGGGTGAGTTGGACGTGTTTGTTCAGGCGCTGGCCCAACATGCACCAGCCGAGGTGCCGGCGCCGGCGGTGCTGGCGGTCACCGGCACCAATGGCAAAACCACGGTGGCCAGCTTGACGGCGCACCTGCTGCGTGGCGCCGGCTTTGACGTGGCCTTGGCTGGTAACGTGGGTCCCACGCTGCTTGAAGTGTTGCAGCCGTGCCTAGACGAGGCCCGTTGGCCACGCGTGTGGGTGTTGGAGCTTTCGAGTTTTCAGCTGGCGATTGCGCAGCCGCTGTCGGCCACGGCGGCGGTGTGGCTTAACCTCACCGAGGACCATTTGGATTGGCACGGCGACATGCAAGCCTATGCTCAAGCCAAGCAGCGTGTGTTCGGCCCCGGAACCGAACGTATTTTGTGCCGCGACGATGCGTGGTTGCGCCAGCACCATTGGGCGCCAGCCCTGGCCGCCACGGCCAAGCCGCGCCGCCGTGGGGGAGCCGCGCCGGTGGTGAGCTTTGGCGTGGATTTGCCCACGCGCCCAGGCGATTGGGGCATGGACAACCGCCAAGGCATGCCGTGGCTGGTGCGCGCCCACCCCGAGGCCGACCCCCAAGCCGAGGTCATGCCGTTGCAACACCTCATGCCCGCGGCGGCGCTGCGCATCGAAGGCCTGCACAACGCCAGCAACGCTTTGGCCGCGCTGGCTTTGGCCAGTCGCGCGGGCGCGCCGCTGGCGCCCATGCTGCGTGCGCTGCGCGCGTACACCGGTGAGCCGCACCGGGTGCGCCCGGTGGCCACGCTGGACGACGTGGTGTACATCGACGACAGCAAAGGCACCAACGTGGGTGCCACTTGTGCGGCGCTGCGCGGATTGGGTGCCCAGCGCCGTTTGGTGGTGATTTTGGGGGGTGACGGCAAGGGGCAAGATTTTTCGCCGTTGCTGGCGCCCATTGAACAAACCGCGCGCGGCGTGGTGTTGATTGGGCGAGACGCGCCGCAACTGGCCGATGTGCTGCAGCCCAGCCGGGTGCCGTGTGTGCAGGCCAACGACATGAATCAGGCGGTGCAGCAAGCACGCGCCATGGCACAACCCGGTGACGCTGTGTTGCTCTCACCAGCGTGCGCCAGCTTTGACATGTACCGCAACTACGTGCACCGTGCCGAGGCGTTTGCCCAGGCGGTGCAGCAACTCGCCACCGAGCAGGGGGTGGTGTGTTAGCGCGCTGGTTCGGTGGCGTGGGCAGCGGCGCCCGTCGCGCCGCGGGTAAGGGTTCGGGTGTAGCCTGGCCCAGCGGGCGCGGCCACATGGCCGAGGTCGACCACGTGCTGCTGTCGGTTTGGGCCGCGGTGCTGCTGGTGGGCTTGGTCATGGTGTACTCGGCCTCGGTGGCGCTGAGCGACGGCGACCCACGTTACACCAATTACCACAGCTACTCGTTCGTCTTGCGTCACGCCATGGCCTTGGGGCTGGGGGCCTTGGCCGCGTTGGTGGCGTTTCAAATGCCCATGGCCGCGTGGCAACGCCTCACCCCCTGGTTGATGGGCTTGTCGTTGGTGTTGTTGGTGTTGGTGTTGATGCCCTTTATTAGCAAAATTAACGGCGCCCAGCGTTGGTTGCCGTTGGGCTTTTTTAATTTTCAGCCCTCCGAGTTGGCCAAGCTGTCGGTGGCGCTTTACGCCGCGCATTACATGGTGCGCAAAATGGACGTCAAGGAGCGTTTTTCTCGAGCCGTGTTGCCCATGGCCGCGGTGCTGGCCTTGATTGGCTTGTTGCTGTTGGCCGAGCCAGATATGGGCGCCTTCTTGGTCATTGTGGTGATTGCCATGGGGGTGCTGTTTTTGGGTGGCGTCAACGCTCGCGTTTTTGTTTTGCTCGGCTTGCTGCTGTTGCTGGCGTTTGTGGCCATGATTTGGTTTAGCGACTGGCGACGCGAGCGCATCTTTGCCTACCTCAACCCGTGGGACCCGCAGTACGCCTTGGGCCGGGGCTACCAGTTGTCGCACGCCTTAATTGCCTTGGGCCGCGGTGGCCTGTGGGGCGTGGGGCTGGGCGCCAGCGTCGAGAAACTGCACTGGTTGCCCGAGGCGCACACCGATTTCTTGCTCTCGGTCATTGGCGAAGAGTTTGGCTTGCTCGGTGTGTGGCTGGTGATTGCCGCGCATTTTTGGATGGCGCGTCGCGTGCTGCACATTGGGCGCCAGGCGATTGCGCTGGAGCGGGTGTTTGCCGGGTTGGCCGCCCAAGGGGTGGGGTTATGGCTGGGTTTTCAGGCCTTCATCAACGTGGGCGTTAACCTTGGGGCGCTACCCACCAAGGGGTTGACCTTGCCGTTCATGAGCTACGGCGGCTCGGCGTTGCTCATGACGATGATCGCCATGGCCATGGTGCTGAGGGTGGACCACGAAAACCGCCACATGATGCGCGGGGGGCGGGCATGAGTCACGCGCCTTGCGCCCTGATCATGGCCGGGGGCACCGGCGGGCACATCTTTCCTGGCCTGGCCTTGGCCGAGGCGCTGCGCGCCCAGGGCTGGCAGGTGCATTGGCTGGGCGCGCCCGATGGCATGGAGGCCACGCTGGTGGCCGAGGCGGGCTACCCGCTGCAGTGGGTCAACATGGGCGGGGTGCGGGGCAAAGGGGTGCTGACCCTGGCGTGGTTGCCGCTGCGTTTGTTGCGCGCGTTTGCCCAGTGTTGGCGCGCGCTTGGGCGGGTGCGCCCGCAGGTGGTGGTGGGCTTTGGGGGCTACGTTACGTTTCCCGGGGCCCTGATGGCGGTGCTGCGCGGCAAACCCTTGTTGCTGCACGAGCAAAACGCCGTGCCTGGTTTGGTGAACCGCTTGCTGCGGCCCATTGCCGATGGGGTTTACACCGCGTTTCCTCAGGCGTTGGCTGGTGCGCAGTGCGTTGGTAACCCGCTGCGCCCTAGCTTTGTGGGCCAACCCACCCCAGCGCAGCGCTTTGCGGGGCGCACGGGGCCTCTGCGGGTGTTGGTGCTTGGCGGCAGTCGAGGGGCCAAGGCACTTAACACCACCGTGCCGCAGGCCTTGGCCAAGGTCGCGCCCGAGGCGCGCCCGCAGGTGCGGCATCAAACCGGTCGCGGCAGCGACGCCGAGGTGCGCCAGGCCTACGAGTCGGTTGGCGTCTCGGCGCAGGTTGAGGCGTTTATTGACGACACCGCCGCGGCCATGCAGCACGCCGACGTGGTGATTGCCCGCGCCGGGGCCAGCACCGTGACCGAATTGGCCGCGCTGGGCGTGGCCGCCTTGTTGGTGCCGTTTCCGCATGCGGTTGATGACCACCAAACCGCCAACGCGCGGTTTTTAAGCCAGCATCAGGCGGCGTGGCTGCAGTCGCAGGCCGAACTCACCGCGGCGTGGCTGGCGCAATGGCTGGCCGGTTTACGCCGCAGCGACTTGCTGGCCACGGCCGAGCGCGCCCATGGCTTGGCTCAAACCCAAGCCGTTGCGCGGCTGGTGCAAGCCTGCGCCCAACAAGCGGGGATGGCATGAAGCACGCCATCGAGCACATTCACTTCGTCGGCATCGGTGGCGCCGGCATGAGCGGCATTGCCGAGGTGCTGCTCAATTTGGGTTACCGCATCTCGGGCAGCGACTTGCAGGCCAACGCCGCGGTGCTGCGGTTGCGCCAGCTTGGCGCTCGCGTGGCCCAAGGACACCAGGCGTCTCACATCGAAGGGGCCGACGTGGTCGTGACCAGCACCGCGGTGCAGGCCGACAACCCCGAGGTTTTGGCCGCGCACGCACGCTTGGTGCCGGTGGTGCCGCGCGCGGTGATGTTGGCCGAGCTCATGCGCATGAAGCAAGGCCTAGCCATTGCTGGCACGCACGGCAAAACCACCACCACCAGCTTAGCCGCCAGCGTGTTGGCGCAGGCTGGCCTAGACCCCACGTTTGTGATTGGTGGCCGCCTCAACAGCGCCGGTGTGCACGCGCGGCTAGGCAGCGGCGACTACATCGTGGTCGAGGCCGATGAATCGGACGCCTCGTTTTTGAACCTCTCGCCGGTGATGGCGGTGGTCACCAACATCGACGCCGACCACATGGCCACCTACGGCCACGACTTTGCCCGACTGCAACAGGCGTTTGTCGACTTTTTGCACCGTATGCCTTTTTATGGCGCGGCGGTGGTGTGCATCGACGACGTCCACGTACGGGCCTTGCTGCCCCAGATTGGCCGACCCTTGGTGACTTACGGCTTGGCCGACGACGCCATGGTGCAGGCACGCCACGTAAAAGCCGTGGGTACCACCATGCAGTTTGTGGCGCGTCGCTTGGGGCGTGCGGGCAGCCAGCCCAGCAAGCCCGATGTACCCATTACGCTAAACCTACCAGGCGTGCACAACGTACGCAACGCCTTGGCGGTGGTGGCCTTGGCCGATCAATTGGATGTGCCCGACGCCGCGCTGCAAACCGCCTTGGCAACGTTTACCGGTGTGGGGCGGCGCTTTCAGTCGCACGGCGAGCTGCCCACGCCGCACGGGGGCACGTTTTTGTTGATTGACGACTACGGCCACCACCCGGTTGAAATTGCCGCCACTGTGGCTGCGACCCGCGCCGCGTTTGCCACGCGCCGCTTGGTGCTGGTGTTTCAGCCGCATCGCTACAGCCGCACGCGCGACTGCTTTGACGACTTTGTTGCCGTGCTCAAGCAAGCCGACTTGCTGCTGCTCACCGAGGTTTACGCCGCTGGTGAGGCGCCCGTGGTCGCGGCCGACAGCCGGGCCTTGGCGCGCGCGTTGCGCGTGGCTGGGGCGCCCGAGCCAGTCTTTGTTGACACCCTCGAGGCCTTGCCCGAGGCCGTGCGGCAGCACGTGCAAGACGGCGACGTGGTGCTGTCCATGGGGGCGGGCTCCATCGGCAAGTTACCGGCGCAGCTGGTGCAGCTCAGCGGCGCAGGAGGCACCGCATGACGGCGTGGTGGCCCAGGCCTGAAGCCGCCGCGCTTGGACGCGTGGTGGTGATTTACGGTGGCCGCTCAGCCGAGCGCGAGGTCTCGCTGCGTTCTGGGCAGGGTGTACTTGAGGCGTTGCGCGGCGCCGGCGTGTCGGCACAAGGCTTTGACCCCGGGCGCCAGCCACTGCAGGCGCTGATTCAGGGGGGGTACGACCGCGCCTTTGTTGCGCTGCACGGACGCTGGGGCGAAGACGGCGCCATTCAAGGCGTGCTCGAGTGGCTGGGCTTGCCGTACACCGGGGCTGGCATCATGGCGTCGGCGCTGGCCATGGACAAAGACATGACCAAGCGCCTGTGGCAGCACCACGGGTTGCCCACCCCGGCGTGGTGCCGAGCCACCTCACCTGCGGATGTGCGCCAGGCGCTGCACGATTTGGGCGCGCCCCTCATCGTCAAGCCCTCGCGCGAGGGCTCCACCCTGGGCCTGACTCGCGTGCAGCACGTTGAGCAGGCCGAAGCGGCGTATCAAGCAGCCGCGCAGCTCGACCCTGCGGTGCTGTGTGAGCGCTGCATTGTGGGCGACGAGGTGACGGTGCCGGTGTTTGGGCAGGGCCAGGCCTTGCACACCATGCCCATCATTCGTATCGTGGCCCCCAACGGGAACTACGACTACCACGCCAAATACCTTGCCCACACCACGCAGTACCTGATTCCCAGCGGCTTGCCGCTGGCCCAAGAGCAAGCCATCGAAGCCTTGGCCAAGCAAGCGTACGCCGCGTTGGGGGTGCGGGGTTGGGGTCGTATCGACTTCATGATTGATGGCCGCACGCGCGCGCCGTATTTGCTTGAGCTCAACACCTCGCCCGGCATGACCGACCATTCGCTGGTGCCGCAGTCGGCGCAGCACCTGGGGCTCAGCTACGCGCAACTGTGCATGGGGCTGCTGGCCCAAGCCAGTTTGGATAACCCACCCGTGGCCCTGCCACCAGCGGCTGCATGAGCGCGCGACGCCCGCCAGCCGCCCCGCCACTGGACATTCGCCTGATGTCCAGCGTGGCGCGCTGGGTGTGGTGGGCCTGGCTGGTGGTGGCCCTGGCGGTAGCCGCTGTGGCGTTGCTGCGCGACGCGGCGTGGCCAATCAAGCGCCTTGAGGTGGGCGGCGACATGCGCCACCTGAACGTGAGCGCGGTGCGCACCCAAGTGTTGGCGCGTGTCAGCGGCAATTTTCTCAGTGTTGACTTGGTCCACATGCAAAGCCTACTCGAGGGTTTGCCATGGGTGCGTCAAGCGCAGGTGCAACGCGTGTTTCCGCACACCCTACGCGTGACCTTGCAAGAGCACCAAGTTCTGGCATGGTGGGGCGAGGTGGGGGGTGAGCGGCTCATCAATACCCACGCCGAAGGCTTTGACGCGCCCCCAGACCAAGTGCCCGACGAAGGTTTGCCGGTGCTGATGGGCCCGCCCGCGCGCGAGACCGAGGTGGCGCAGGCGTGGTTGGCGCTGCGCGACGTGTTTGCACCCACCGGGCAAACCCTACAACGTCTGAGCTTAGACGCGCGCGGCAGCTGGCACGCCTGGTTGGCCAACGACGGCGAACTCGCCCTGGGGCAAGGCCCAGCCAGCGACTGGATACCACGAGTGCAGGCCCTGGTGCAAAGCGCCAAGCAGTGGCGCACGCAAGCCAAGGCTTGGCCCAAACGCATCGATTTGCGCTACCGCAATGGCTACGCCGTGCAGTGGTCGGCCGTATCGCGAGATATTTTTTTACCCATGGCGGCACACAATGGCTAAGGAATACAAAGACTTAATTGTTGGATTGGACGTGGGCACCTCCAAAGTGATGGTGGTGGTGGCCGAGCTTCAATCGGGCGGACAAATCAAACTCGCTGGTTTTGGTGTGGCGCCTAGCATGGGGCTCAAGCGCGGCGTGGTGGTCAACATCGATGCCACGGTGCAAAGCATTCAGCAAGCGCTCAAAGAGGCCGAGTTCATGGCCGACTGCCGCATCGGTCGCGTCGTCACTGGCATCACGGGCAGCCACATCCGTGGCTTCAATTCCAGCGGCATGGTTGCCGTCAAAGACCGCGAGGTTCACCCCAGCGATGTCAGCCGCGTC
The DNA here is from genome assembly GCA_023262365.1 of Burkholderiaceae bacterium. Lineage (GTDB taxonomy): Bacteria > Pseudomonadota > Gammaproteobacteria > Burkholderiales > Burkholderiaceae_C > RS62. The sequence continues at coordinate 12,281 of JALRBF010000049.1, read as the reverse complement.
ATGGAGACCGCGCGCGCGATCAACATCCCCACCGACCAACGCCTGCTGTTGGTTGAGCCACAAGAGTTCATCATCGACGGCCAAGACGTGCGCGAACCCGTGGGCATGAGCGGCATACGCTTAGAGGCCAAGGTGCACATCGTGACTGGGGCGCAAAGCGCGGCCGAAAACATCATGAAGTGCGTGCGCCGCTGCGGCCTAGAGATTGATCAACTGGTGCTCAACCCGTTGGCCTCCAGCCTGTCGGTGCTTACCGAAGACGAAAAAGAACTGGGCGTGGTGTTGGTTGACATTGGCGGGGGCACCACCGATGTGGCGATTTTCTCAGGAGGGGCCATTCGGCACACCGCGGTTATTCCCATCGCTGGCGACCTCATCACCAACGACATTGCCATGGCCTTGCGCACCCCCACGCGCGATGCCGAAGACATCAAGGTGGCTGCTGGCTGCGCCAAGCAGTTGTTGGCCGACCCCAGTGCCCGCATTGAAGTGCCTGGTCTGGGCGACCGTGAGCCGCGCATGCTCAGCCGCCAGGCGCTGGCCGGTGTGATTGAGCCGCGGGTGGAAGAGATTTTTGCGCTGGTGCAGCAGGTGGTGCGCGAGTCTGGCTACGAAGAGGTGTTGTCCTCGGGAATGGTGCTGGCGGGCGGCACCGCGGTCATGCCCGGCCTGATTGAGCTAGGCGAAGACATTTTTCTCAAACCCGTGCGCCGTGGTGTGCCGCAGGTCGCGGCCACGCTGTCTGACATGGTGGCGCAGCCACGCGCGGCCACGGTGGTGGGATTGCTCGAAGAGGCCAAGCAGGCGCGCCTGCGTGGCCAAAAAGCCGCCTTGCAAAACGGCAGCATGGGCTCGGCATGGGCTCGAGTCAAGGATTGGATCGCGGGTGTGTTTTAACGCACCACACCCGGGTATGTTGGTCGCAGTTGCGTTGTGTTTTCAAACCCCAGAAGGAGGCGCATTATGGGAATTGAAATGATCGAAGTCGAAGAGTTCAACCAAGGAACGTGCATCAAAGTCATTGGTGTTGGCGGAGGCGGCGGCAACGCCGTGCAGCACATGATTGACACCGGCGTCAGTGGCGTCGAGTTTGTCTGTGCCAACACCGACGCGCAGGCGCTCAAGCACAGCGGCGCTGGCGCCATCATTCAGCTCGGCAGCACCGGCTTGGGTGCGGGCAGCAAGCCCGACAAAGGTCGCGAGGCTGCCGAGGTGGCGGTGGATCAAATTCGTGATGCCATTCAAAACGCGCACATGCTTTTTATTACCGCCGGCATGGGCGGCGGCACCGGCACCGGTGCCGCACCCATCATTGCGCGGGTAGCGCGTGAGATGGGCATACTCACCGTGGGCGTGGTGACGCGGCCGTTTGACTTTGAGGGCCCCAAGCGTGCGGGCAACGCCGAAAGCGGTTTGGCCGAACTTGAGGCCAATGTGGACTCGCTCATCGTGGTGCTCAACGACAAACTGCTTGAGGTGTACGGCGACGACATCACCCAGGAGCAAGCGTTTGCACACGCCAACGATGTGCTAAAGAACGCTGTGGGGGGTATTGCCGAGATCATCAACGTGCCTGGTCACGTCAACGTCGACTTTGAGGACGTGCGCACCGTCATGGGTGAGCCGGGCAAAGCCATGATGGGTACCGCCGTGGCCAACGGCCCGGACCGGGCCCGACTGGCCGCCGAGCAAGCCGTGGCCTGCCCGCTGCTCGAAGGCATTGACCTATCAGGTGCGCGTGGCGTGTTGGTGCTTATCAGCGCGGCCAAAAACTCGCTCAAGCTCAAAGAGTCCAGTTTGGCCATGGAGACGATACGTGCCTACGCTTCACCCGAGGCGCACGTGATTTACGGCACCGCCTACGACGACACCTTGGGCGACGATATCCGCGTCACCGTGGTGGCCACCGGCCTAAGCCGCCAAGGCGCGCAGCGCCAAAGCCCGCCGCTGCAGGTGATTCGCACCGGCACCGATAACGCGCCCATTGGCGCCATGGGCTCGACCACGGCCATGTCCACAGGCGCTCCTTTGACCGGGGCGCCTTACGACGACTTGCCCGCGCAGGCGCCACGCGTGTGGCATACCCCGCGCACCCAGGCCACCGACCGCGTCAATGCCATGTCCTCGGGCGGCATGGAGGACATTGAAATCCCGGCCTTTTTGCGCAAGCAAGCCGACTAAGCCCGGCGTCCACCGCGCCCCACCCCTGCGATGCGCCTCCATCGTCGGGCTTGGGGCGTGCGTGGCCCCCTACAATACCCCCACATGCTGGCGCAACACACCATTCAAACACCCAGCCACACCAGTGGCGTGGGGCTGCACAGTGGCCAGCGCGTGGCGCTTACGCTGCGTCCTGCCGCGCCCCACAGCGGCATCGTGTTTCACCGTACCGATTTGCCGCAGCCCGTGAGCATTCGGGCCCGCCACGACGCGGTGGTTGACACCCGCTTGGCCTCCACGCTGGGCGCCGGCGCCGTGCGGGTGCACACGGTTGAGCATTTGTTGTCGGCCTGCGCTGGTTTGGGCGTAGACAACCTCAACGTGGACCTCACCGCCGAAGAACTCCCCATTCTTGATGGCTCGGCCGCTTCGTTTGTGTATTTGCTGCAAAGCGCGGGTTTGCAAGCGCAGGCTGCACCGCGTCGATTCATTCAAATCGAGCAGCCGGTGCACGTGGCCGAGGGCCACGGTGCTCAAGGCAAATGGGCACGGCTTGAGCCCTATCAGGGCTTTGCGCTGGATTTTGAAATTGATTTTGCCCACCCGGCGGTGCACGCCAGCGGCCGGCAGGTGAGCTTTGACTTGGGCCAAGGGCGCTACGTGCGCGACATCGCCCGCGCGCGCACCTTTGGCTTCACGCGCGACGTGGAGACCATGCGTGCCAATGGCTTGGCCCTAGGCGGTGGCCTAGACAACGCCATCGTGCTCGATGAAGTGAAGGTACTCAATGCCGAGGGCCTGCGCTACGCCGATGAGTTTGCCAAGCACAAGGTGCTTGACGCCATTGGCGACCTGTACCTTGCCGGGTTACCGGTGCTGGGGCGCTACCGCGCATACCGCTCGGGTCACGGGCTCAACCACCGCTTGCTGCAAGCCCTGTTTGCTCAGCCGCAGGCCTACCGTGTCGTCACCTTTGACCACGAACAACACGCGCCGCAGGGCTTTGCCGCCTTGCAGCCGGCTTGGTAGGCCCCGCCATGGTGGTGGCTCGGCTGTTGGTGTTGGCGTTGTTGGTGCCGGCCTTGTTGTGTTTTGCGCTGTATGCGTTTACCGGCAACGAGCGCTTCAAAGGCTACGGCGTGCGCCTGGTGCGCTGGACCGTGATTGCTTTGGTCGTATTTTTTGTGGGCTTGGGCGCCATCATGTTGTGGCAGCTCGTGGTGGTGCCCACCACCTAGCCAGAGCCACTAGCCCAGCCAGCGGCCCCGTCCCCATCCCACCCGACCGCTGTTGCCACTGCCCGTGGGGGCCAGTGGGTGGCGTGCGGCGTGGGCATGAGCAATCGCTAAAGCCAGTGCGTCGGCGGCGTCTGGTCCTGGTGCTTGGTTGAGCTGCAGCAAGCGCTGCACCATGGCCTGCATTTCGGGTTTGCCCGCTCGGCCGTGACCGGCGATGGCTTTTTTGAGTTGCAGCGCGGTGTACTCGTGCACCGTGAGACCACACGAGACCGCTGCCGTTAGGCAAGCCCCGCGTGCTTGGCCCAACAACAAGGTGCTTTGCGGGTTGCGGTTAACAAACACCACCTCACACGCGGCCACGTCGGGACGATGCCGCGTGATCACCTCGCACAACCCGTCAAACAGCACCTTAAGCCTTGCCGGTAAGGCCATGCCGGCGGCGTGCGTGCGAATGGTGCCGCTGGCCACGTATTGCAAGTGGTTGCCCTGAACTTGCACCACGCCAAACCCCGTGACCCGCAGCCCCGGGTCAATGCCCAGTATGCGCGTCATGGCGAGGGCAGCGCAATCATGGCCATGCGCCGTTGAATCACCGCCGTGCGGCGGGCCATGTAGCGCGTGTTCATGCGCGACTCAAAGTACCGCGGGCGCGGCAGCATCACCGCCAACTGCGCGGCCTGTCGCGCCGTCAGGCCGCGCGCGTCGTGGCCAAAGTAGCGCCGGCTGGCGCTTTGCACGCCGTACACCCCACGCCCAAGTTCAACATGGTTGAGGTATACCGTGAGAATGCGCTGCTTGCTCAGCAGCCCTTCAAGCATCCAGGCAATCAGCAACTCTTGCGCCTTGCGCGCGTAGCTGCGCTCGCCGGTTAAAAAAAGGTTTTTGGCCAACTGCTGAGTAATGGTGGAGCCGCCCACCAGCCGGGGCTGCCCGGCGCCGGTGGGCCCGTGCCAGTTGCGCAGCCAGGCGTTTTGAATGGCATCCCACGCCACCCCGCCATGGGTAAAAAAACCGCTGTCCTCAGCCGCCACCACGGCACGTTTGAGGTGTGGGGTGATGGCGCGTTCGTCTACCCAAGCCTGCGCCCAGGGGCGTGGTGTGGCGGTGTCGGGGCCCGCCCACCAGGCGCTGCGTTCAAACGCGGTGCTGGCCGGGTCAATCACCGCCATGGCGGCCACACGCACGGCAAACACCAGCTGCAAGCCCAGCGCGGCCACCAACAGCCAGCCGAACCAGCCACGTAGCGTGGCGCGCGGGGCGCGGCGTCGTCGTTTCATCTCAGCGCAGTTGGTGGCGCAGTTGTTGCAACACCGGTGCCACCGCAGGGGCCACGCCGTGCCACAGCGCGTATGACAGCGCGGCTTGCTCAACCAGCATGCCCAACCCGTCGCGTGGTTGCGCCTGATGCTGTTGTGCCCATTGCAAAAACGGCTCAGCGGCCGCGCCGTACATCAAGTCCACCGCTAAGCTGCCCGCGCGAAGGGCGCGCGCATCCAGCGGGCTGGCTGCACCGCTGAGCGAGCTGGCGCTGGCGTTGATCATCACGTCAAATGCCGCGCCGTGGCCCGCCAGCGGCGCCGCGTGCAACACCACGCCCATGCGCTGTGCCAGGGCCGCGTGGCGTTGGCACAGTTCGTGCGCGCGCGATTCGGTGCGATTGATTAGCTGGACCTCGCGCGGGCTCTGTTCAAGCAGGGGCCCCAGCACCCCGGCGCCAGCGCCACCGGCGCCCAGCAGCAACACGCGCAGCGTGGGCCAAGGGCCGGGCAGGTGTGGTGCCAAGTCGCACATCAATCCCTGGCCGTCGGTGTTGTCAGCGTACACGCGTTCGCCGTCAAACCACAGCGTGTTGCAGGCTTGGGCCAAACGCGCCCGAGGCGTGGGGTCGCTGGCTAGGTCAAAGGCCTGGTGTTTAAACGGCACCGTGACGTTGCAGCCTTGCAGTCCTGCATCGCGCAGCGCTTGTAAGCCTTGCGCCAAGCCGTCGACCGGCAGTTCAATGGCCTCATAGCTCAGGGTGTGCCCGGTTTGTGCGGCAAACTGTTGATGAATCCATGGCGACTTGCTGTGCTTGACCGGATGGCCCAACACCGCGTAGCGATTGGGTTGGCTCATGGCGAGGTGTAGGTTTGGGTTTGCAGCGTATTGTCGCGGAGGTAGCGAAATCGCGTCACCACCACCAGCGCGTCGGCCTGACGGCGCAAGGTGGCGTCAAATGGTGCAAAGCGCACACGCCGCACCAACTGCAGCGATTGCTGGTCCAGCCCATCCACCCCCGAGCCGCGTATGACTTGGGCTTGCAGCAGCTGGCCGTCGTGGCGCAGGGTTAGGCTCATAAGCACCTCGCCGTAAAGACGCCTACCTTGGCGTTGCGGAAAGCGTTGCGTACCCTCTTGCTCAAGGCGTTGTCGCAAGTCGTCGTAGTAGCGGGCAAACACCGCCGCGCGCGTGGCGTCTTGGGCCACGATGCGCTGCGGCGCCTGGCTTTGCTGTTGCAGCCGCTGCTCAATTCGTGCCAACAATTGGCGCAGCTCAGCTTGTTGTTGACGCCACGCCGCTGGCACTTCTTGCGGGTCCATCAGTTGGCTTTGGGTATGCCACTGCGCCAACTGTTGCTTAAGCGCCGTGAGCATGGTGTCTTGGCGCGCAGCCAGTGTGCGCAGCCGACGTGTGACGGCCGTCTGACCATCGCCCGTGGCGTCGCGTGTGGCCGCCGGCAGTGGGGTGGCTGCTTGCTGTGGGTTGGTTGCCCCCCCGCCGCTTAGGTTGTGTTGCGCCAGCGCCCGCGCCTCGGTGGGGGCTTCGTCGGTACTGGCGTTCACCAGCACCACCTCCATGCCCGTGGCGGCCCACAAATCGGTGCGAGGCATCGAGCGGGTCAGGCCAAGTGGCAGCAGCGCCGCGTGCAGCGCCAGCGACAACAGCATCGCCCACCTCAACCCAGGGGACAGGGTGGCAGGGCGAAGCGGCGCAAGCGCGGTCATGCCGCCTCGTCTGGCGTGTCCTGGTCGGGAGGAATCGTCACCGACAGCTCGGCGCTGGCCGCGCTGTCGTCTTCGTCTTCATCCTCGCCCGCTGGCGACTGATCGGCCAGCACGCCGGTTGACCGCGCCGACACGGTTAGGGCCAACAAATCGGGCTCGCCCAGTGCCAGTACCACGCGCGTGCCGCGCGCTAAGCCCTCTAGGTGGGGCACCTCCAGCACCAAGGGCAGCGTGTCAAGCCGCACCAAGTTGTCGCGAATGACTTGACCTGGTGCCTGTTGCACGCCTTGTTGCTGCAGCAGGCGCAGCGCCCAAAACCGCTCCAGCGCCAATTGCCACTGTTGCAGCCCAGCGTAGGTGGCTTCAAAGCCGCCAATCAGCGCCAGTAGCTCAGCTTGTTTGGGTTTAAACGGCGCAGCCAACGCGGCGGTTTTGCCGTGCTCAATGCAGGCCAGCAACTGCCACTGGTTCACCAAATCGGCGTAGCGGCGCAGTGGCGACGTGCACCACGCGTAACACGCCAGCCCCATGCCGGCGTGCGGCAGCGCCTGCGTGCTCATGCGCACCTTCACCCCAGGGGCCAAAGCCGCTTGGCTGCGGTAAACGCCGGGTACGCCCAGCTCGGCCATCCACTGCCCCCAGGTGCTGTTGGCCAATATCATCAGCTCGGCCACGATCAGGTCAAGCGGCGCGCCGCGCTGGCGTAGCCCAATGTCAACGCGCTCGCTGCCGTCGGGCAGCTCGTCGGTTTTGCCCAGCAGCGAAAAGGCAAAGTCCGCTCGGTTGCCCTTGTCGGGTTTGCCGCGCGCGGCCATGCGTTGCGCGTGGCGGGCGCGCGCCAGTTGGTGCATCCAGCGCAGCGTCTGCAGCCACGGCGTCACCTCGGCGTGTGCCGCGTGGTCCTCGGGTACATTGGTCTGCGGGTTGGCAAAAAAGGCGTCATCGAGCACCGTATCGAGCTGGTCGTGCCGCAGGTTGTGGCTTACGTGCACCCGTTCGCAGCGTGACTCGTAGCCCAACAGTTCAAAGCTTGCCTCGTTGTAGCGCAGGTAAAGCGACACCGCCGCGGTAGCTCGCCCTGCCTGCAGGGTGTGGCGTTGCACCAAGGCCTCGGGCATCATGGTGACCTTGCCCCCGGGAATGTACAGCGTGGACATGCGCTGACGGATGGCCGCGTCCCACGCGTCGTTGGGCTGCACGCTGAGCGCCGGGGCCGCGATGTGAATGCCCAGCGTGACTTCGCCGCTACCCAGGCCCTGCAGCGAGAAGGCGTCGTCAATTTCAGTGGTCTGGCTGTCGTCAATCGAAAACGCGGCCACCGTCGCGGTTGGCTGGGTCGGCTCGGCTGGCAGCTCGGGCAGGTTGGGCCAGTTCAGCCCGCCGGGCTGGTGCTGCAGCAGCAGGCGCTGCCAGTGAAACGCGTAGGGGTTGGCAATGGCGCCAGCCTCGCGCAGCACGTCCAGCGCCGAGCGTTGCATGCGCTTGGCCGCGGTCGCCAGGGCCTTGTACGTGGCGCTGTTCTTGTCTGGCCGAAACAACAGCCGCGCGGCCTCTTGCGCAATCGGCTCGGGGCATTCACCTTGGGTCAGCGCCTCGGCCCATTGGTTAATTTGCGCTTGCACCGCCTCGCGCTTGGCAATGGCCGCCAGCGCCTGCTGTAGCACCTCGGGGGTGGCTTTGCGAAACCGCCCCTTGCCGCTGCGGCGAAAGTAGTGCGGCGCCCCGTGCAGCCCCAGCAGCGCCGCGGCGTGCTCTTGGACGCTGGCCTCGGCGCCAAAGTAGTCTTGCGCCAGCGTGGCGTAGCCAAACTCATCGTCTGGCGCACAAGACCAAGCCAGGTCCAAGTCAATCGTGGTGGCCAAGGCCTGCGCTTGCGCCAGCCATTGCTCGGGGTGGGGGTCGTCAAACGTAATCAGCCCGTGGCTGGACTTGATCTTTTGCCGTTTGCCACTGGGCGCTTCAACCTGCCAGGCCTGTTCGCTTTGGCTTAAGACGCGACCCACGCCAAACTTACCACCGTCTTCGTACATCAAATGCATCCCCGGCATTGTCCCATGCTCGTGGCGCATGCTGCAGGCCATAATGCGCCATGGCGGTGGTGGTTGAACAATCAGGCGTGCGTGCCCGCGTAGGGCATTGGTTTGCGGGCTTTGACGGCCCGCTGCTGGTGGCGGTGTTGCTGTTGGTGGCCGCCGGCATGCTGACCATGTATTCGGTGGGGTACGACCACGGCACCCGCTTCATGGACCACGGGCGCAATTTGCTGGTGGCGTTTGTGGTCATGTTTGTCATGGCGCAAATTCCATTGCATCAATTGCAGCGCTTGGCCGTGCCCCTGTACACCCTAGGCGTGGCGTTGCTGCTGGCGGTGATGTGGTTTGGCATCACCAAAAAAGGCGCGCAACGCTGGTTGGATCTTGGCGTGGTGGTGCAACCAAGCGAAATGCTAAAAATCGCCACCCCGTTGATGTTGGCATGGTGGTTTCAGCGGCGCGAGGGCCAAATGCGCCCGCTTGACTTTGTGGGCGCCGCGCTGCTGCTGGCCATTCCGGTTGGTCTGATCGCGCGCCAACCCGACCTGGGCACCGCGTTGCTGGTGGCTGCCTCGGGTTTGCTCATTATTTACTTTGCGGGGCTGCCGTGGCGCCTCATTTTGCCGCCCGTGCTCTTGCTGCTCGTGGGCATTGTGGTGCTGGTGTGGATGGGCGACGCCTGGTGCCGCCCCGAGTTGGACTGGGTGGTGCTGCGCGACTACCAAAAACAGCGCGTGTGCACCTTGCTCAACCCCATGGTGGACCCGCTGGGGCGAGGCTTTCACACCATTCAGGGCTTGATTGCCATTGGCTCGGGCGGCCTCACCGGCAAGGGGTTCATGCAAGGTACCCAAACCCACCTTGAGTTTGTGCCCGAACGCACCACCGATTTCGTCTTTGCCGGCTTTGCCGAAGAGTTTGGCTTGGTGGGTGGCTTGTTGCTGTTGTTGGCTTACGCGTTTCTCATCATCCGTGGCTTGATGCTGGCCAGCTACGCGCCCACCATGTTTGCGCGGCTGCTGGCCGCGGCCATGGCCATGATTTTTTTGGTTTACGCCTTTGTCAACATGGGCATGGTCAGTGGCATCTTGCCCGTGGTGGGCGTGCCGCTGCCCTTCATCAGCTACGGCGGCACCGCCATGGTGACCTTGGGCATGGCCTTGGGTATGCTCATGTCGGTGGCGCGCGGGCGTTATTTGATGCAAAGCTAACCCCCTTTTTTCGCCTTAGGTGCTGCCCATGACCCACGCATCGTCCACCCCCGCGCAAGCCCCCATGACCATGGCTTGGGTGGGAGCAGGCAACATGGGCATGGGCATGGTGCAACGCTGGCGTGTCCTGGGCCACGCCGCGTGGGTGCACGACGTGGACCCGGCGCGCCAAAGCCAGGCCCGTGCGTTGGGCGCTACGGTGGTTCAGACCCCCGCGCACGCGGTACACGCCGCGCGCGCGGCCAACCCGTTGGGCCATGTGCAACTGGCGCTGGTGGTGGTCACGGCAGACCAGGTGCGCGAGGTGTTGTGGGACACCCATGGCGCGGCCGCAGCCTTGCAAGCGCAAGACACGGTGTTGCTGTGCCCTACCATTGCACCCGAAGACGCCGAGGCCATCGCCCAATTGCTGCAAGACGCGGCGGTGCAGGTGATTGAGGCGCCCATGTCCGGCGGCCCCGAGCGCGCCGCTCAAGGCCGCATGAGCCTAATGGTAGCCACCGCCGAGGCCACCTGGCAGCAACACCAGGCCATGCTTGCGTGCTTGGCCAACCCGGTGTTTTACGTCGGTTCGCGGCTGGGCGACGGCGCCCGTACCAAGCTGGTGAATAACTTGTTGGCCGGGGTGCAGCTTGCCGCCGCCGCCGAGGCCATGGCGTGGGCCGAGGCCGCGGGGTTAGACCCTTGGCGCACCCTAGACGTGATTGAGCAGTCCAGCGGCCAAAGCTGGATTGCCAGCCACCGCATGCGCCGCGCGCTGGCCGGCGCCACCGACATTCAGGCCCACATGAGCTTGCTGACCAAAGACACCCGGCTGGCCGTGGCCGCGGCGCAGCGCGCCCAGCGCCAGGTGCCACTGGGGCAAATGGCCAGAGACCGATTTGCCCAAGCCTGCGCCCACGGCATGCAAGACCAAGACGACAGCGCCTTGCTGGCCTGGTCTCGCCAGCATCTGGCGCAAAAGCCCTAAGGCACGGGCATGTTTGCCCAGCTTTCTACAATGCGCCAATGAATGCACCGCAAGCCGCGCTTACCCACCTGGCCATTGCCCAGCAATGGCTGCTGCAGCCACACGACCTGACCGAACGCCACCTGCGCGCGGCCCTGGCCACCATTCGGGCCCACCGCGTGGACGACGCGGATCTGTACTTTCAGTACACCCGCAGCCAAAGCTGGAGCCTAGAAGAGGGCATCGTCAAAAGCGGCACCTTTGCCATTGACACCGGCGTGGGCGTGCGCGCCGTGGCCGGCGACAAAACCGCCTTTGCTTATGCCGATAACCTCAGCCCCGCGGCCCTAGACGAAGCCGCGCGCGCCGTGCGCACCATTGCCAGCGCCGGTCAGTCGCGCCGGGTGCCGGTGGCCAAGCGCATCAGCGGACACGCCTTGTACGGCGCCGACGACCCCACCGCCAGCCTAGACAACGCCGCCAAAGTTGCCTTGCTCGAACGACTCGAGCAAATGGCGCGTGCGCGTGATCCGCGCATCACCCAAGTCATGGCTGGCCTGGCCAGTGAATTCGACGTGGTGCTCATCGCCCGAGGCGACGGCACCTTAGCCGCGGATGTGCGACCCCTGGTGCGGCTGTCGCTGACCGTGGTGGCGCAGCAAGGCCAGCGCCGCGAAATGGGCACCGCCGGCGGCGGTGGGCGGCGTGACCTCACCATGTTTGACGACGCCTTGCTTGCCCAGTACGCCCAAGAGGCGGTGGACGCCGCGCTCACCAACCTAGAGGCGCGCGACGCCCCAGCCGGCGAAATGACGGTGATTTTGGGCCCCGGCTGGCCGGGGGTGCTGCTGCACGAGGCCGTGGGCCACGGCCTCGAGGGCGACTTCAACCGCAAAGGCTCCAGCGCCTTCAGCGGCCGCATGGGCCAGCGCGTGGCGGCCAAGGGCGTTACCGTGCTCGACGACGGCACCCTGCCGCAGCGGCGCGGCTCGCTCAACATCGACGACGAGGGCCATGCCACCCAGTGCAACGTGCTCATCGAAGACGGCATATTGCGCGGCTACCTGCAAGACCGCATGAACGCCCGCCTCATGGGTGTGCCGCCCACGGGCAACGGACGCCGCGAGAGCTACGCCCACGTGCCCATGCCACGCATGACCAACACCTACATGCTGGGCGGCAGCGACACGCCCGAGGCCATGCTCGCCTCGGTCAAGCGCGGCTTGTACGCGGTTAATTTTGGTGGCGGGCAGGTGGACATCACCTCGGGCAAGTTTGTGTTCTCGGCCAGCCAGGCCTACTGGGTTGAAAACGGCAAAGTGCAGTACCCGGTTAAGGGCGCCACCCTAGTGGGTAACGGCCCCGAGGCCCTGACCCGGGTGCGCGCCATCGGCAACGACCTGCGCCTAGACAGTGGCGTGGGCACCTGCGGCAAAGAAGGTCAAAGCGTGCCCGTGGGTGTGGGCCAGCCCTCGCTGTTGCTCGACGGCCTCACCGTGGGCGGAGATATCCATGCTTTCACCGAGGCAGTCAGCCTTCTTTATGCGCAGCATCATCTGGTCTTTGAAAAACTCAAATGCTGTGACCCGCTTACCAAACTGGGTAGCTGTACTATTCAACATTCTCGACTTTAGTTCAGTAACAGCCTCGACAGGATCATCTGGCAAATCCATGACGATGCCTGCACTACCGATCCTGTATTGCTC
>JALRBF010000356.1 GCA_023262365.1 Burkholderiaceae bacterium | reverse complement strand
GCAGCCGGGGTGTCCAAGGCCAAGGCCGACCATGTGACGATCTCGGGCCATGATGGCGGAACGGGCGCCTCGCCCTGGTCGTCGATCAAGCATGCCGGCACGCCGTGGGAGCTGGGCCTGGCCGAGACGCAGCAGACGCTGGTCCTCAATGGCTTGCGCGGTCGGATCGCGGTGCAGGTCGACGGGCAGATGAAGACCGGTCGCGATGTGGTCATCGGTGCGATGCTCGGCGCTGACGAATTCGGCTTCGCGACTGCTCCGTTGGTCGTCGAGGGTTGCATCATGATGCGCAAGTGCCATCTGAACACCTGTCCGGTTGGCGTTGCCACGCAGGACCCGGTGCTGCGCAAGCGCTTCTCCGGAAAGCCGGAGTACGTGGTCAACTTCTTCTTCTTCATCGCTGAAGAAGTCCGTGAACTGATGGCACGTCTGGGCATCCGTCGCTTTGACGATTTGATCGGTGCTGCGCACCTGCTCGATATGCGTCATGGCATCGAGCACTGGAAGGCACGCGGGCTCGATTTCTCGCGCGTGTTCGCAATGCCGGCAGTCGAGGCTCACGAACCGGTGCGTCATGTCGATGGACAGGATCACGGTCTGGACAAGGCGCTGGATCACAAGCTCATCGAGTTGTCGCGTAGCGCGCTGGATCGCAAGGACAAGGTCTCGTTCATCCTGCCGATCCGTAATGTGAATCGCACCGTAGGCACGATGCTGTCGGGTGAGATCGCGCGGATGCATGGTCATGAAGGTTTGCCTGACGACACGATTCATGTGCAGTTCAACGGCACCGCCGGGCAAAGTTTCGGGGCGTTCCTGGCGCGTGGCGTCACGGTCGATCTGGTCGGCGAAGGCAATGACTACGTTGGCAAGGCGCTCTCCGGTGGACGGATCATCGTGCGTCCGACCAACGATTTTCGTGGTCGTTCTGATGAAAACATCATCGTCGGCAACACCGTGATGTACGGTGCGATCGAAGGTGAGGCGTTCATTTCGGGCGTGGCCGGAGAGCGTTTTTGCGTGCGTAATTCCGGGGCTACGGCAGTTGTCGAAGGCACCGGCGATCATGGTTGCGAGTACATGACCGGTGGTACCGTCGTCGTGCTCGGCGCAACCGGACGCAACTTCGCGGCTGGCATGTCCGGTGGCATCGCCTATATGTACGACCCGGACAAGCAGTTCGCGGATCTGTGCAACCTGGCGATGGTTGCGATTGAGCCGGTGAAGTCCACGGCCGAGCAGATGGCGCAGGTCGATCCCGGTCTGTGGCATCGCGGCGAATGCGACGAAGTGCAGCTCAAGGGACTGATCGAAAAGCACTTCAAGCTCACCGGCAGCGAAAAGGCGCGGTCCATCCTCGACAACTGGGAGCGTTCGCGCGCTGCCTTCGTCAAGGTGTTCCCGCACGAATACCGTCGCGCGCTCGGCGAGATGCAGACCGCCGCGCAGGCTGTCGGCAAGAAACAGCAAAAGGCGGCGGTCTGACGCCTCCGCGACTAACCTGCGGCGCCTTGAGGTGCCGCGCCGCCGCTCCGTGTGGGCGGCCAGCAAGGATCGGAACGAAAGATGGGCAAGGTCACCGGGTTTCTCGAATTTGAACGTCTGAAGGAAGCCGCCGAGGCTGCCGAAGAGCGGGTTCACCACTATCGCGAATTCGTGCTGCATTTGGACGACAAGGAAGCGCAGCAACAGGGCGCACGCTGCATGGACTGCGGTATCCCGTTTTGTCATAACGGCTGCCCGGTCAACAACATCATTCCTGACTTCAACGACTTGGTGTACCGCGACCAATGGCGCGAGGCCCTGGCGGTGTTGCACAGCACCAACAACTTTCCTGAGTTCACGGGGCGTATTTGCCCAGCGCCGTGCGAGGCGGCCTGCACACTGAATGTCAACGCCGAGGCCGTGGGCATCAAGTCGATTGAACACGCCATCATCGACCGCGGCTGGGCCGAGGGCTGGGTGACGCCGCAGCCACCTCAATCCCAAACCGGCAAGCGCGTGGCCGTGGTGGGTTCGGGCCCGGCCGGCTTGGCCGCGGCGCAGCAGCTGGCACGTGCCGGGCACGCGGTAACGGTGTTTGAAAAAAACGACCGCATCGGTGGCTTGCTGCGTTACGGCATTCCCGATTTCAAAATGGAGAAAAGCCACATCGACCGCCGCGTGGAACAAATGCAAGCCGAGGGCGTGCAGTTTGAAACCGGCGTGCTCGTGGGCGATTGGCCCGAGCAAAGCCCAATCACCAATTGGTCCAAAAAGCAGCGCTCGGCTCAACAGTTACTCAGCGACTTTGACGCCGTGCTGCTGTGCGGTGGCTCGGAGCAGTCGCGCGACTTGCCTGTGCCCGGGCGCGAGCTCGACGGCGTGCACTTTGCCATGGAGTTTTTGCCTCAACAAAACAAGGTTAACGCCGGGGACAAGGTGCGCGGGCAACTGCGCGCCGACGGCAAGCACGTGATTGTGATTGGCGGTGGTGACACCGGCAGCGACTGCGTGGGCACCAGCACCCGGCATGGCGCGGCCAGCGTGACCCAGTTTGAGGTCATGCCCATGCCACCCGAAGAAGAAGACAAGCCCATGGTGTGGCCGTATTGGCCACTTAAGTTGCGCACCAGTTCCAGCCATGACGAAAGCCAGGCCAAAGGCTTGCTCAAGCGCGAGTTCGCCATCTCCACCCCGGCGTTTGAGGGGGAAGGCGGCAAGGTCAAGCGCCTGCGCACCGTGCAGGTGGAGATGCAAGACGGCAAGTTTGTGGAGGTGCCGGGCTCGCAGCGCACCTACCCGGCCGATTTGGTGTTGCTGGCCATGGGCTTTGTTAACCCCGTGCCCACCGTGCTTGAAGCCTTTGGCGTGGACAAGGACGGACGCGGCAACGCCCAAGCCGAGACCGAAAGCGAGCGGGCGTATCACACCAACGTGGACAAGGTATTTGCCGCCGGCGACATGCGCCGTGGCCAAAGCCTGGTGGTGTGGGCGATTCGCGAGGGGCGCCAAGCCGCGCGCGCGGTCGACGCCTTCCTCATGGGATACTCGGACTTGCCGCGCTAGCCCCACCCCGGTCACGCTGCGCGGCACCTCAACATGATTGTCTGTCGCGACGTTGACTTTGCTTATCCCGGCGGGGCGCCCGTGTTGCGTGGCTTCTCGCTTGAGCTGCCTGCGGGCAAGGTGTGCGCCATCATGGGCGCCTCTGGCGGGGGCAAAACCACGGTGTTGCGCTTACTGGGCGGGCAACACCTAGCCAGCCGGGGCCAGGTGCAGGTGTTTGGTCAAGACGTGGCGCAGCTCGGCGACCAAGGCCTGCGCGCCATGCGCCGCCGCATGGGCGTGCTGTTTCAGCTGGGCGCGCTGTTTACCGACTTATCGGTGTTTGACAACGTGGCTTTTGCCTTGCGCGAGCACACCCGTTTGCCCGAGCCCATGGTGCGCGACATCGTGCTCATGAAACTGCACGCCGTGGGCTTGCGCGGCGCGCGCGACCTGATGCCGTCCGATATTTCGGGCGGCATGGCGCGGCGGGTGGCGCTGGCGCGCGCCATTGCCCTGGACCCGGAGTTGATGATGTACGACGAGCCCTTTGCCGGGCTTGACCCAATCGCCTTGGGCACCACCGCGCGCCTGATTCGAGAGCTCAACGACGCGCTGAACATGACCACGGTACTCGTCTCGCACGACGTGGACGAGACCTTTCGCATCGCCGACTGGGTGGTGGTGCTTGCCGCCGGCGCGGTTGCCGCCCAAGGCACGCCGGCGCAGCTACGGGCCTCGACTGACCCGCTGCTGCAACAGTTTTTGGGCGCCCACGCCCAGGGCCCGGTGCCGTTTCATTACCCCGCGCCAAGTCTGGCGCAAGACTTTGCCTTGCCCGGCAAGGCCGCGGCATGAGCCCAGCGCACATGTTGTCGCGTTTGGGGGCGGCCACGCGCGAGTGGTTGGCTGGTTGGGGCGCCGGGGCCAGGTTGGCGCTGAGCGTGTTGCGCCGCAGCGCCATCGTATGGCAGCGCCCAGCGTTGCTGCGCGATCAGGTGCACTTTTTGGGTAATCACTCGTTGGCCATTGTGTTGGTGGCCGGTTTGTTTGTGGGCTTTGTGCTGGGGTTGCAGGGCTACTACACCTTGCAGCGGTACGGCTCGGCCGAGGCTTTGGGGCTGCTGGTGGCGCTAAGCCTGACGCGTGAACTCGGCCCCGTTATCACCGCTTTGTTGTTTGCCGGGCGGGCAGGCACCTCGCTGACGGCCGAAATTGGCCTCATGCGCGCCGGCGAGCAAATTGCCGCCATGGAGATGATGGCCGTTGACCCCGTGCGCCGCGTGCTGGTGCCCCGGTTTTGGGGCGGTGTGCTGGCCATGCCCATGCTTACTGCCATCTTCAGCGCCGTGGGCATTGGCGGGGCGTATTTGGTGGGTGTCTCACTCATTGGGGTGGACGCCGGCGCTTTTTGGAGCCAGATGCAGTCCGGCGTTGACGTGTGGGCCGACGTGGGCAACGGCATGATCAAAAGCGTGGTGTTTGGCTTAACCGTAACCTTTTTGGCACTGCTGCAAGGCTACGCGGCCAAACCCACGCCCGAGGGGGTGGCACGTGCCACCACCCGCACGGTGGTGATGGGTTCATTGGCGGTTCTGGGGCTGGACTTTATACTCACGGCCTGGATGTTTAACCTATGAGCTCCCGTTTTAACCCCCTTGCCGTCTTTGTGTTGGACGCCGCGCGTGGTGGGGTCGCGCCGTGACGCGCCATCCCAGTGACGCGTGGGTCGGCGCGTTGGTGTTGTTGGCTGGCTTAGCGTTGGCGTTTTTGGCTTTGCAGTCGGCCAACCTGCTGCAGGCCCAATGGGGCGACAGCACCTACCACATTCGTGCCCGGTTTGATAACGTCGGCGGCCTCAAACCCAAAGCCGCGGTCAAGGCCGCTGGGGTGGTGGTGGGGCGGGTGCGCAGCATCGAACTCAACGGCACCAGCTTTCAGGCCGAGGTGGTGATGGACTTGGACAACCGCTACCGGTTTCCGCGTGATAGCACCCTACGCATTCTCACCAGTGGGCTGCTCGGCGAGCAGTACGTGGGTATTGGCGCGGGCTACGACGAGCAGTTTTGGGCCGATGGTGACGGGGTTAAGCGAACCCAATCGGCGGTGGTGCTAGAAAACCTGATTGGTCAGTTCTTAATGAACGCCGCCAACCGCGAGGGCACGTCCGCCAAGTAGCGGGTTATCGGTATGACGCATCGATGGCCGCCCGCGCGCATCCTGCAAGGCCTGCTGCTGGCCATGGTGGTTGCTCTCAGTGGCTGTGCCAGCGTGCCGTCCACTGCGCCGCACGATCCGTATGAGTCGACCAACCGGGCCGTGGCCCGCTTCAACGACGACGTCGACCAAGCCGTTCTCAAGCCCATGGCACAAACGTGGCGCAACGTGGTGCCCGAGCCCGCCCGCGACGGGGTGGACAATTTCTTCCATAACCTCTCCGACCTCTGGTCCGCCCTGAACCACGTGCTTCAAGGCCGGCTGGCTCAAGGCGCCACCAACGTGGTTCGATTTGGCGTCAACAGCGTGTTGGGTTTGTTTGGTGTGTTTGACGTGGCCAGCAACATGGGCTTTGCCCGCGCCGATACCGACGTTGGCGAAACCTTTGCCACCTGGGGCGTAGCGCCTGGGCCATACGTGGTGCTGCCATTTTTGGGGCCGAGTACCGTGCGTGGCACCACCGGGCAACTGCTGCAGTGGCGAAGCTACCGGCCGCTGCAAAACGTGCGCGACACGCCATGGGCAGCCGCTCTCTCCAGCTTGATCACTCGGGCAACTGGCTCACCGAAATCATTCACGGCTTGCTGCTCATTCAGCAGACGCAGAACAATAGACTCCCACGCTCCACGGCTGACTGCTGACACTTGCGGCGCAACATCGGGCAACTCTCGATATCCCACTCGCTGCCCTGGACAAGCAAACAAAAACCGCTGAACCAACCCACGACCGCGAAACGCTGGATTCGAGCACGCTTGCTGTAACACAGCCGGCTGAACCGACAACGCGAACGACAATGCCGGATTCTTCAACACCACAGGTTCACGACCTGCGCGAACAATACGAACCTCGCCACCATCGAACCCCTGCAACGCCAGATCCAGTTTCACCTGCCCACTTGTGTAAATGCCGGCAAGGTTTTCGAATTGTCCGCCTTCGTCAGAGACGACAGCCATTCGCTCACCCTGCGACCGCATCGCCAGTGCCAGCCCCTCCAGCGTCGCATCACTTGTCGTGAGAA
>JALRBF010000336.1 GCA_023262365.1 Burkholderiaceae bacterium | reverse complement strand
CGCGGCTTCGTCAATCAAATCGATCGCCTTGTCGGGCAAAAAGCGGTCGGTGATGTACCGGTGCGAGAGCTCGGCGGCTGCAACAATCGCCGGGTCGGTGATGTCCACGCCGTGGTGCACCTCGTAGCGCTCTTGCAGTCCGCGCAAAATCGCAATCGTGGCCTCCACGCTGGGTTCATCCACCACAATTTTTTGAAAGCGCCGCTCAAGCGCGGCATCTTTTTCGATGTACTTGCGGTATTCGTCCAGCGTGGTCGCGCCAATGCAGTGCAACTCGCCGCGTGCCAACGCCGGCTTGAGCATGTTGCCCGCGTCAATGGCGCCTTCGGCTTTGCCCGCCCCCACCATGGTGTGAATTTCGTCAATAAACAAAATGATGCGCCCCTCGTCCGCGGCCACTTCTTTGAGCACGCCTTTGAGCCGCTCTTCAAACTCGCCGCGAAACTTGGCCCCGGCCAGCAAGCCAGCCATGTCAAGCACCAGCACGCGCTTGTCGCGCAGCGAATCGGGCACTTCACCGGCCACAATGCGTTGCGCTAAGCCTTCAACAATCGCGGTTTTGCCAACACCCGGCTCGCCAATGAGTACCGGGTTGTTTTTGCTGCGCCGCTGCAGCACCTGAATGGCGCGCCGTATTTCATCGTCGCGCCCAATCACGGGGTCAAGCTTGCCTTGGCGGGCACGCTCGGTCAAGTCAAGCGTGAACTTCTTGAGCGCCTCGCGCTGCCCTTCGACCTCGGGGTTGTCCACGCGCTGGCCGCCTCGTACCGCGTCCACGGCCGCAGCCAGCGCGGTGCGCGTGATGCCGTGGCGGCGCAACAGTTCACCGGCGCTGCCCTTGTGCTCGGCCAGCGCCAACAAAAACGATTCGCTGGCCACGTACTGATCGCCGCGTTTGAGGGCGTCTTTTTCGGCATTTTGTAATACCGCCATCATGTCCCGCCCCACCTGCACCTGTTCTTGACCTTGCACCTGCGGTAACTGACGCAGCGCCGCCTCGGCCTCTGCCATCAGCGGCTGCACGTGCGCCCCAGCGCGTTGCAGCAGCGCCGCAGGGCCGTCGGTTTGGCGCAGCATGGCCAGCAACACATGCACCGGTTCGATGTACGCGTGATCGTTGGCCAGCGCCAGGCTTTGTGCCTCGCCTAGGGCTTCTTGCAATTTGGTGGTGAGTTTGTCTGCACGCATGGTGCCCCTCCGGTTGATTCACTACCCCGTTACATGGGGCAGCCGGGGCGTGATTTCAAGCCCCGGGCAGGGGCGAGGCGTTGCCCGCCTGGATACCCCAACGCACCAAGGCGTCGTCGTCGCTGGCCCGGGCGTCCACCCAGTGCGCCCCCTTTGGCGTGGTTTCTTTCTTCCAAAACGGCGCCTGGGTCTTGAGGTAATCCATTAAAAACTCACACGCCAAAAAACTTTGCCCGCGATGCGCCGAGGTAACCGCCACAAGCACAATTTGGTCGCAGGGCTGCAACACCCCGACCCGATGCACCACGCGGGCGCCCAGCATGTCAAAACGGGCCTCGGCCTGCTCAATCATGGCTTCAATGGCGCGCTCGGTCATGCCCGGGTAGTGTTCTAGCTCAAGTTGCTGCACACGGGCACCGTCCGGATACACGTCGCGCACCGTACCCACAAAACAGCACACCGCGCCGACTCGTCCATCGCTGCGGCGCAACGCCCCGAGCTCGGCGCTGACGTCAAAATCGTTGGGCTGTATCGTGACCCGTGCGGCCATGGCTGGGCTTACCCCCCCGTCACGGGTGGAAAAAACGCCACCTCGTCGCCCGCGCTGAGTGCCACCTCGCCCGCCACCATGGCGTGGTTGTGCGCCATTCGCAGGCCTTTGGCGGACAAGGCATCGGCCCACGGCGCACCGCGGTTTAACAATTCGGCGTGCAAGGCAGCAACGGTGGCCGCCCGGGTTTGCCAGCGCTCGGTGTCGCACCCCAAGGCCTCACGCACCGAGGCGAAGTACCGAAGGGTCACGTGTTTTTCGTCTGCCATCACCCCTCCTGCGCCCAAGGCTGATCCAGCGCAATCACACGCACCGCGTCACCGCGCCGAATGACTTGTCCGGGTGGGTTGTCCAGCAGCCCATCGGCCCAAGCCAGCGAGGTGAGCACGCCTGAGGTTTGGTTCTCAAAACACGTCACCCCCGCATCGGGGTGCAGCCGCACCCGAAGAAACTCGCGCCGTTTGTCGGGCCGGGGCCAGTCAAACCGCGCCTGCCCCACACGATGCCGCAAGCCGCCCAATCGCGCACCTTGCAACGCCATCACGAAGGGTTGCACCAACAACACAAAGGTAACAAAGCTCGACACCGGGTTACCCGGCAGCCCAATGAAGTGGGCGCCCGCTTGCCCGTTGCGGCCAAGCCGCCCGTAAGCAAAAGGCTTACCGGGCTTAATGTTGAGCGACCACAGCGTCAGCTGCCCCAGGGCTTGCACCGCGGACTTGATGTGGTCTTCTTCGCCCACCGAGACGCCGCCACTGGTCAACACCAGGTCGTGTGCGCGGGCGGCGTCGGCCAGCGCCGCTTCGGTGGCGCTGAGCGAGTCGGGCACGATGCCCATGTCGGTCACGTCGCAGCCGGCTTGCTGCAGCAAGGCGCGCAAAAAATACCGGTTGGAGTTGTAAATCGCACCCGGGGCCATGTCACACGGCGCCACGGTGCCGGGCATCACCAACTCGTCGCCCGTGCTAAACAGGGCCACGCGCGGCGCTTGCCCCACCACCACACGCGCCATGCCCATGCTGGCGGCCAGCCCCACGTGCGCCGGCAGCAGCCGCGTGCCCGCGCGCAACACCACGTCGCCGCGCGCCATGTCCTCACCGCGGCGGCGCACAAACTGCCCGGCCTGCGCCCCGGCTTGGAGCAACACGGTGCCGTCGTCTTGCGCCTGGGTGTCTTCTTGCATCAGCACCGCGTCGGCGCCGGCGGGCAGCGGCGCACCGGTAAAAATGCGTGCGGCCTCGCCTGGGGCCAAAGGCGCCGCCGCGTGGCCAGCAGCAATGCGCTGCGTCACTGGCAGGCGTGCACCGGGCTGCGCTTGGGCCGCTCGCACGGCGTAGCCGTCCATGGCGCTGTTGTCAAAGCCAGGCACGTCCAGCTCGGCCACACCATCTTGGCGTAGCACCCGCCCGGTGGCGTGCAGCGTCTCGCAGTCCACCGCGGGCAACACACTGGCGTGCGCCAGCAGTTGCTGCCACGCGTCTTCCAGCGTCATCAGAGGCGGGAGCGAACCGCTCATGCGGCGTGCGCCTCAATGTAGGCCTTAACCTGTTGCACGTCGTGCGCCATGCGCTGCACGCGCTTGGGCCGGTCTTCGATGCCCTCAAGCGCCGCCGGGCGCGTGGGCGCCTGCCCCAACGCCTCTTGCAGCGTGGCGGCAAACTTAATCGGCAACGCCGTCTCCAACACAATCATGGGCTCGGGTGTATCTGGCAGCGACTGCGCCACCCACACCCCATCGGCCGTGTGCGGGTCAATCATCTGCCCACACGCCTGGTGCACCCAGGCGATGGTGCGCAGACGCTGCGCGTGGCTGCTGCTGCCGCTGACAAAGCCAAAGACTTCGTGCACACGCCGCAACGCCTCGGGTGTGTCCAGCGCAAAGGCCCCATCGCGCGCCAAGGTTGGCCCAAACCACGTGGCCACTTGCTGCGTGTCGCGCTGCACCAAGTCAAACACAAAGCGCTCAAAGTTACTCGCCTTGGAAATGTCCATGGAAGGGCTGGAGGTCTCCTGCGTCTCAGCGCTGCTGCGCGGGCGATACACCCCGGTTTGAAAAAACTCGTGTAGCACGTTGTTTTCGTTGGTGGCCACCACCAGCTGCTTAATGGGCAGGCCCATCATGCGCGCCACGTGACCGGCGCACACGTTGCCAAAATTGCCGCTGGGCACGCAAAAGCTCACCGTCTCGTCGTTGCGCTGCGTGGCCTGAAAATACCCTGCAAAGTAATACACCACCTGCGCCAGCAAGCGCGCCCAATTGATGCTGTTGACCGTGCCGATGGCGTGGCGCCGCTTAAAGGGCAAATCGGCCGACACCGCCTTGACCACGTCCTGACAGTCGTCAAACACGCCTTGCATGGCGATATTAAAAATGTTGGGGTCTTGCAGGCTAAACATTTGCGCCTGCTGAAACGGGCTCATGCGCCCGTCTGGGCTGATCATGAACACCTGTATGCCGCGCTTGCCGCGCATGGCGTACTCGGCGGCGCTGCCGGTGTCGCCACTGGTGGCACCCAATATGTTCAAGCGCTCGCCCCGGCGCGCCAACTCGTACTCAAACAGCTGGCCCAGCAACTGCATGGCCATGTCTTTAAACGCCAGCGTTGGCCCATTGGATAACCCCAGCACGTGCAGCCGCCCTTGCAGCGGGCGCAGCGGCGCGATGCGCGCATCCCCGCCAAAACGCTCGGCGGTGTAGGCGCGGGCACACAGCTGGCGCAAGTCCTCGGGCGCAATGTCATCGATGTAGCGCGACAAGATGGCACACGCCAATTCGGGGTAGCTTAGGTCACGCCAACGCGCCAGCGTGGCCTCGTCCACCTGCGGGTAGTGCACCGGCATGTACAACCCGCCATCCGGGGCGAGCCCCTCGAGCAAAATGTCGCAAAAGCGGCGTTCGGTGGCGTCACCTCGGGTGGAGACGTAACGCATCAGGCAAACACCTCGCGCCGCAGCCGTACCACCGGCTGCACCACCACATCAAGCGCTTGCATGGCGGCAATGGCCTGATTCATCACGCCCTCGCGCGCGGCATGGGTGAGCACAATCAAGTCGGTGTGCGGTGTGGCCTCGTCACCCTGCGCCTCGCGCTGAATCACCGCGTCAAGGCTGATGTGGCGTTGCGCCAAAATCGCCGTCAGCTGCGCCAACACCCCGGCCTCGTCGCGCACGCGCAAACGCAGGTAGTAACTGGTCACCACCTCATCTTGCGGCAACACCGGGCCATCGTCCACCGCGCTGGGTTGAAACGCCAGGGCCGGCGCGTGATGCACCGCGTCGGCATCCATCAGCCGCGCCACGTCTAAGACATCGGCCACCACCGCGCTGGCGGTGGGGTCGCCGCCGGCGCCCTTGCCGTAATACAGCGTGCTGCCCACGGCGTCGCCACACACCATCACCGCGTTCATGGCGTCTTCCACACTGGCCAGCAAGCTGCGCTGGGGCAACAGCGTGGGGTGTACCCGCAACTCCACGCCGTTGTCCACGCGCTTGGTGATGCCAAGCAGCTTGATGCGATAGCCCAGTTGCTCGGCGTAGCGCATGTCCGCGGCCTGCAGCTGGGTGATGCCCTCAACGTGTACCCGGTCAAACTGCACCCGCACACCAAAGGCCATGGCGCTGACCAAGGCAATTTTGTGCGCCGCGTCCACGCCCTCAATGTCAAACGTGGGGTCGGCCTCGGCGTAGCCCAACGCTTGCGCCTGCGCCAAGGCGCTGGAAAAATCCAGCCCCTTTTGCCGCATTTGGGTCAAGATGAAGTTGGTGGTGCCGTTGATGATGCCCGCCACCCACTGAATGCGGTTGGCCGACAAGCCCTCGCGCAGCGTTTTGATGATGGGAATCCCGCCGGCCACAGCCGCTTCAAAGGCCACCACCACGCCGCGTTCACGCGCCCGGGCAAAAATTTCGTTGCCGTGCAGCGCCAGCAGCGCCTTGTTGGCCGTGACCACGTGCTTGCCCGCGTCAATGGCGGCCAGCACCCACTGCTTGGCAGGGTCGATGCCACCCATGAGCTCAACCACCACGTCCACCTCTGCATGCGTCACCAACGCGTGCCCATCGGCCAGCACCTGCACCGAATCGTCCACGCAACGGCGCGCCGCCTGGGTGTCGCGTCGCGCCACCGCCACCACCTGCAACGCGTGGCCGCTGCGGCGAGTGATCTCATCTTGATTGCGCCGCAACAAGTCGTAGGCGGCCAGGCCTACCGTGCCCAGGCCAAGTAAACCCAGCCGAATCGGCCGCCCCCGCGATGCGCTCATGCCGCCACCCTGACGGCCTTGCCCTGACGCATACGCTCGAGAAAACGGCCAATGCGCCCAATGGCTTCGGCCAAATCGTCTTCATGCGGCAAAAACACCAACCGAAAGTGATCCGGCGTGGGGTAATTGAACCCCGTGCCCTGCACCACCAGCACCCGCTCTTGCTCCAGCAAGTCGCAGGCAAACTGCTGGTCGTCAGCAATCGAATAAACCTTGGGGTCGAGCCGTGCAAACATGTACAACGCCGCTTTGGGCTTGACCACCGACACCCCGGGAATGCTGCTGAGCATGTCGTAGGCCATGTCCCGCTGCCGGCACAGTCGACCACCGGGGGCCACCAAGTCGTCAATCGACTGGTAGCCGCCCAGTGCGGTTTGAATCGCCAGCTGGCCTGGCGTGTTGGCGCACAAGCGCATCGAAGCCAGCATCGTCAAGCCTTCGATGTAGTCGCCCGCCTGACGCTTGTCACCCGAGACCACCATCCAACCGGCCCGGTAGCCACACGAGCGGTAGTTTTTGGACAAACCGTTAAACGTCACGCACAACACGTCTTGCGCCAACGACGCCACGGACGTATGCCGATGGCCGTCGTACAAGGTCTTGTCGTAAATCTCGTCGGCATACACAATCAAGCAATGCTTGCGCGCCAGCGCCAGCATGTCGCGCAACACCGCCTCGCTGTACAAAGCGCCCGTGGGGTTGTTGGGGTTGATGATGACCATGCCACGCGTGCGCGGCGAAATTTTTCGCTCCAT
>JALRBF010000293.1 GCA_023262365.1 Burkholderiaceae bacterium | reverse complement strand
CAATACCCGAGGACCGCTGCGAAAACAACGAGACGGTCTGGCGCCGTTCTGCCGGGGCGTCGCCCAAGCCAGCGTACCGAAAAGTTGCCGTGGCAGGTGCTGGCGTTTGAATGGAGCGACGTGCGCGAAATGCGCCTGTCGCCGGAACTGGACTTTAAAGGCCGTGGGCAACGAACCCCGGCAAAGCAACCGATGAGGCAGGAAAGGGCAAAGTCATGAATCGCGAATTGTTGATGTTGGTAGAAGCCATCGCGCGCGAAAAAAACGTTGAACGCGACGTGGTGTTTGCAGCGGTTGAGGCGGCCTTGGCCTCGGCAACCAAAAAGCTGTACGCCGAAGGGGCAGACATTCGCGTCGCCATTGACAAAGACACGGGCGAGAGCGAATCGTTTAGGCGCTGGCTGGTGGTGCCCGATGAAGCCGGGCTACAAAACCCCGAGGCCGAAGAGTTGCTAAGCGAAGCGCGCGACGAAATTGCCGATATTGAAGTGGGTGACTACTTAGAAAAGCCCAGCGAATCGGTGCCCCTGGGGCGTATTGGCGCCATGGCGGCCAAGCAGGTGATTTTGCAAAAAATTCGCGAGGCGGAGCGCGAGATGTTGCTCAACGAGTTCATGGCGCGCGGCGAAAAAATCATGATGGGTACCGTCAAGCGCATGGACAAGGGCGACATCATTGTCGAGAGCGGGCGCATTGAGGCCAGGCTGCGCCGCAGCGACATGATCAGCAAAGAGAACTTTCGTCCGGGCGATCGCATCCGAGGCCTGATCACCGAGGTAGACGCCACGCTGCGCGGCGCGCCTATCTTGTTGTCGCGTGCAGCGCCAGACTTCATGGTGGAGTTGTTTCGCCAAGAGGTGCCCGAAATCGAGCAGGGGCTGTTGGAGATCAAGTCGTGCGCGCGTGACGCCGGTTCACGGGCCAAGATTGCCGTGTTGTCGCACGACAAGCGGGTAGACCCGATTGGCACGTGCGTGGGGGTGCGGGGGTCGCGCGTCACGTCCGTGACCAACGAGTTGGCCGGGGAGCGTGTGGACATTGTGTTGTGGAGTGAAGACCCCGCCGAGTTTGTGATCGGTGCCTTGGCCCCGGCCAACGTGCAGTCGATCGTGGTGGACGAAGAGCAAAGCACCATGGACGTGGTGGTGGACGAAGAAAACTTGGCCATGGCGATCGGTCGTGGCGGACAAAACGTTCGTTTGGCCTCCGAACTCACGGGTTGGCGCATCAACATCATGACGGCTGATGAGTCCGCGCAGAAACAGGCCGAAGAATCGCAGTCGGTACGTGCCATGTTCATGGTAAAACTGGATGTGGACGAAGAAATGGCCGACATCTTGATTGCCGAGGGTTTCTCTAGCCTTGAAGAGGTGGCGTATGTGCCTATTCAAGAGATGCTGGAGATTGAAGGCTTTGACGAAGAAACGGTCGAAGAGCTCAGGACTCGTGCCAAAGACGCGGTGCTTAATGAAGAACTGGCTCAAGAAGAGCGGGTGGAGCAGGTGTCGCAAAACCTTAAGGACTTTGATGGCCTGACAGCTGAGGCCATTGCCAAATTGGCGGGTGCTGGCGTGATGACGCGCGACGACCTGGCGGATTTGGCCACCGATGAGTTATGCGAAATTGTTGACATGACCGAAGAGGATGCGGTGGCGCTGATCATGCGCGCCCGCGAGCACTGGTTTGCCAACGAACAAAACGAGGCCAAGGCCTAAGGCGGGGCAGGAGAGGAAGTTTATGTCGAACCAAACCGTTGCCGATTTGGCAACCGAACTCAATCGTGAACCTGAGGTGCTGCTCGAGCAGCTCAAGGCTGCGGGCGTGGGCAAAAAGGGAGCAGCCGATGTGGTGTCGGACGCCGACAAGCAGTCGTTGCTTGACCACCTCAAGTCCAGCCACGGGGCAACGTCAACGGGCAGAAAAAAAATCACGTTGACCAAGCGTTCCACCTCTGAAATACGCCAGGCCGACGCCATGGGGCGGGCACGGACGATTCAGGTCGAGGTGCGAAAAAAACGCACCTTTGTGCGTCGCGACGAAGAGGCGGCGCCAGCCCAAGCCGTGGCCGAACCCGTGGCCCAAGTGGCACCGCCGGTGGTGGACGAGGCCGAACAGGCCAAGCGGCAAGCCGAGGCGCTACAGCACGCCGAATTGCTAAGACGCCAAGAGGCCGAAGCGCAGGCCCGTGCGGCCGAGCGTGAGGCCAAGGCCAAGGTAGCAACCGATGACCCGCCTGCGCAGCCCAGCGCCGCAGAAGCGGCGCTGCCAGCCGCCGCGCCTGAGGCCGCCGCCAGCGACGCCGCTCGCGCCGATTCGGGCGCCGAGCCAGTTGCCAGCGACGCCGCCGCGCCAGCGGCCACGCCGGCGCGCAGCAAGGTCACGCGTGTGACAGCCAAAGCCGCAGACGCCACCAACGACGTGCGCCGCCGCAAGGCCGAAGACGAAGCCGCAGCGATTCGCGCGATGATGGCCTCACCCAAGCGAGTGTTGGTGGCCAAAAAAGCCGAAGAGGGTAGCGCCGAGGCAAAGAAGGCGCCGGTGGTGAAGAAGGAAATCAAGTCCGAAAACATGTCCTCAACATGGAAGGACGACGCGGCGAAGAAAAAAGAAATCAAAACCCGCGGCGACGCAGGTAACCACAGCGGTTGGCGCGGTCCGGGTGGTCGGGGCCGACGCAACAGCGACCGTGGTCGCCAGCAAACCACGGCGGCACCGGTGGCACCGGCGGAATTCAAGGCCATGGAGATTCATGTGCCCGAGACCATCACGGTGGCTGAGTTGGCGCACAAGATGGCGGTCAAGTCCTCTGAGGTGATCAAGCAGCTGATGAAATTGGGCACCATGGCCACCATCAACCAGTCGCTTGACCAAGACACCGCCATGATCGTGGTGGAAGAGGTGGGGCACAAAGCCGTGGCCGCGACTTTGGACGACCCCGAGGCGTTTACCGACGAAGAAAGCGGAGCCTATGAGGCCGAGCAGCTGCCGCGCGCCCCGGTGGTAACCGTGATGGGGCACGTGGACCATGGCAAGACCTCGTTGCTGGATTACATTCGCCGGGCCAAGGTGGCCTCGGGTGAGGCCGGTGGCATCACGCAGCACATTGGCGCCTACCACGTCGAGACGCCTCGCGGCATGATTTCCTTCCTGGACACCCCCGGTCACGAGGCCTTCACGGCCATGCGTGCCCGCGGCGCTCAGGCCACCGACATCGTGATCCTGGTGTGTGCTGCCGACGACGGCGTGATGCCGCAGACCAAGGAAG
>JALRBF010000207.1 GCA_023262365.1 Burkholderiaceae bacterium | reverse complement strand
CCTGTGCTGCTTTGCTGTTTGGCTCGATAGACCTTGGCGTCCCGCTATTTTTTATATTTTTTGGACTCGCAATCGGAATGCCGCACACGGCAAATGCCGCGCTGGTTGCGGAAATATATGGCACGCGGTTTATGGGCACCTTGCTCTCGGGGGTGTTGTACCAAACGGGCGGGCTGGCTGCCGCCCTGCTGGGCTCGGCACTGATGCTGTTGATGTGCTGGGCCACCACGCAGCGGTTACCCACAAGCACCTAACTGCGCCACCGGTGGCCGAGCAGCCACTGGGTTGGGGTGCGCCCCGGCTTAACCCAATCAACTGGTGTGACGTTTTATGCCTCTAACCAACAAAACTTGCCGGGCAGCTACGCTATTTTAACGGCATGGCGTGTGGGGTTGGGCGGCGTGGGATCCGCCCTCACCGCCACGGCGTTTTGGTAGCTGCACAAATCCCCAGTTAGCTAAACTACGGCTCTGGTTAATGGCGGACATGAACCATCTCTATCTAAAAACGATCTAAAAAGAGAGGGGGCCGCAAGAAAATCGTTGATTTACCTTGCGTAATTAGATTAAGTTGGTGCCTCGAACCGGAATCGAACCGGTACGCCCGATTAAAGGCGGCAGATTTTAAGTCTGCTGTGTCTACCAATTTCACCACCGAGGCACGGGGGTGTAGGCATTATGCCTGTTGTTTTGGGGTCACCCGCAAACTAGACAACGCTTTGCTTTGTTTTCATAATTTCATGATTAAAAACGAAAAAAGCTCCCATGCAGACCCTAAAAATTCTGGTCACCAGCCAAAAAGGCGGCGTTGGCAAAAGCACCATTGCGGCCAACTTGGCGGCGTTTTTTCGCAAGTCAAAAAACCTTGCCACCACCCTGATCGATTTTGACCCGCACGGGTCGTCAAGCTCGTGGGTTAACCGTAGCGCCCCGCTGGGCGTGGTGGTGCAGCACCACCCGTTGCCGGTTAACTTGGGCAAAAAGCGCGCCTTGCTTGAGGGGCGCACGCATTTGCGCCATGCCTCGCAGGCAAGCGCCGTGGTGGTTGCCGACCTAACCTGGACGGACGCCACGGACGAAGAAATTTTGTACGACTACGACTTGGTGCTGACGCCGGTGTCGTTGTCGGCCATTGAGGTGGCGGCCACCATTACCTTTTTGCATCGGCTGCATTGGGTGTTTGACACCACCACCCGCCTGGCCCCGCAGTTGGTGATTTGCCCCAGCCGTGTGGATGACCCGGCTTTGATTGAGCCGTTGTTCACGCAGCAGCGTTTTCCCATTAGCTTTTTGCTGGCCCCGCCCATCCTTACCAGTGCCGAGGCCCGAAATTTGTTTGAAAAAGGCTACCTCATTGATTTGCCCGATGGTGCTGGGCGCTCGTTTGTGAGCTTTGCGCAGGCCGTGGCCGATGCGGGGCAGCGCCAGGTGCAGCGGCGCGCGCAGGCACCCAAAACCCCGCGCATCAACGACATTCAGCAAACCCACGGCGCCTCAGACGTGCTCAACCGCTTCATGAAACAGCAAAACACCCGCACCACACAGGCCAGCCAGCCGCGGCCCACCCCGGCCAGTACCTTGCGCCCGGCCCCGCCAGCGGTTAAGCAGGGGTTTTTGGACCGTCTCTTTGGTAAAGAGTAAACCGTACCGGTTGTCGTATCCTAGGGGGAGGCGTTAGGCCTCCTCTTTTTTTTGAGTCGTTGATATGCCCACCATTGAAGCCGCTGCCACCCCCGCCACGCGTTGGTCGATGTTCACACAGGGCCTTGGGCGGGCCGAAATTTTTAATGGCATGGTGGGGTTTTTGTACTCGTGCACCGGGCCACTGGCGATTATTTTGGCCGTGGGTACACAAGGCGGGCTTACGCCCGAGCAACTGGCGTCGTGGGTGTTTGGGGCGTTTTTTGTCAATGGCTGGCTGACGCTGTGGGCGTGCTGGCGCTACCAGCAGCCGCTGGCGTTTTACTGGACGATTCCGGGCGCGGTGCTGATTGGGCCAGCGCTGCAGCATCTGAGCTTTGCCGAAATCATTGGCGCGTACTTTGTTACCGCCGCGCTGATGCTTGGGCTGGGGTTGTCGGGCTACGTAAAAAAGGTAATGGCCTGGCTGCCCATGCCCATTGTGATGGCCATGGTGGCGGGGGTGTTTCTTAAGTTTGGGCTGGACGTGGTACGAGGCCTGCACGCCGATTTGATGCTTGCCGGGGCCATGACGCTGACCTTTGTGGTGCTCTCGGCACGCAAGGCGTGGGGCGACCGCCTGCCCCCCATTATTGGTGCCCTTTTGGTTGGCGTGCTGGTGCTGGCACTGGCCGGTAACTACAACGCCAAACTGGGCGCCTCATTGTGGGCGCAGCCGGTGTGGACGGCGCCCGAATGGTCGTGGCGTGCCATGGTGGAGCTGGTGATTCCGTTGTCCATTACGGTGCTGGTGGTGCAAAACGGCATGGGCATTGGCATTTTGCGTGCTGCGCAGCACCAGCCTCCGGTTAACGCCATTACCTGCGCGTGTGGCGTGTGGTCGGCGCTTACGGCCTGTGTCGGCTCGGTAAGCACCTGCCTAACGGGCCCTGTGAACGCGGTACTCACCAACGGCGTGCCCAAGGCCAGGCAATGGACGGGGGGCATGGTGGTGGGGGTGTTGGCCATTGGCTTTGGTGCGGCCGCCCCACTGTTTACCCAGGCCCTGCTGGCCACGCCCGGGGCCTTTATTACCACCTTGGGTGGGTTGGCCATGATTCGCGTGCTGCAAGGCGCCTTTGTGGCGGCATTCAGCCATCGCTTTACCCTGGGCGCGTTGGT
>JALRBF010000150.1 GCA_023262365.1 Burkholderiaceae bacterium | reverse complement strand
GCCCTAGGGGTTACCCTTGGTTGCCCTACACTAGCGGCCTTATTTCATAAAAGCTGGGGGGTCGGTGCCCTTGCCCACCCGGCCCACGATGCGCCCATGACCACCATGTTCTTTTTTCGCCGCGTTGGCGGCTGGTTTTTTTTGGCTGCCAGCGGTTTGGCCCTGGCCCAAACGCCCCCGGCGCCGGCCGCCGAGGGCGGCGGCAAGCCGGTGCTCAGTGTGTCGGTTACCACGCCCACGCGGCTGGCGCTGACGCGCACACTCGAGGCCTCGGGCTCGCTGGCGGCGTGGCAAGAGGCGGTGGTGAGCGCCGAGGCCAATGGGCTGCAAATTGAGCAATTGCTAGTTGACGTGGGCGAGACGGTACAAAAGGGCCAGGTGCTGGCGCGGCTGCGCACGCTGGTGCTCGATGCCGAGTTGGCGCAGGCCGAGTCGCTACTGGCCGAAGCCCAAGCCAACGCGAGCGAGGCCAAGGCGCAGCGTGAGCGCGCACGCACGCTGCAACAACAAGGGTTTTTTAGCGAAGCGCAGTTAACCCAAGCCCGCACCCAGTACACGGCCGCGGCGGCGCGGGTGCAATCGGCTCAGGCGGCGGTGCAGCTGCAACGCCAGCGCCTGGCACAGGCCACCGTGCGTGCGCCGGACCGCGGCGTGATCTCCGCGCGGCGCGCTACGCTGGGCCAGGTGGTGGCACCGGGCATGGAGTTGTTTCGCATCATTCGGCAGGGCCGGCTGGAATGGCGCGCCGAGGTTACGGCCGCGGAGTTGGGGCAAGTTAAGCCCGGCGCGGTGGTGCGCATTCGCACCACAAGCGGCGACACGCTACAAGGCTCGGTGCGCACGGTGGCGCCTTCGGTTGACCCCACCACACGCAACGCGCTCGTTTACGTGGACGTCAAGCCACCTCTGGGCAACGCACGCCCTGGTATTTTTGCGCGCGGCGCCATGACGGTGGGACAAACCGAGGCGGTAACGGTGCCGCAGACGGCGGTGATTTTGCGTGATGGATTTTCGTATGTGTTCACCGTCAACCCCGACCAGCGCGTAAGCCAACGCAAGGTGTTGGTGGGGGGACTGCAAGACAGTCGGGTGGAAATTCGCGATGGCCTGGCGGCCAATGCCCAGGTGGTGAGCAGCGGAGGCGCTTTTTTAAACGACGGTGACTTGGTGCGTGTGGTTGGCACCCAGACACCGTAAGCCACACGGGGTACACCATGTTTAACGTCTCGTCGTGGTCAATTCGTAACCCCATTGCGGCGGCCATGGTGTTTGTGTTGCTCAGCGTGGCAGGCATGCTGTCTTACAACAGCATGAAGGTGCAGAACTTTCCTGACCTTGACCTGCCCACCATCACGGTAACGGCCACCTTACCCGGCGCCGCGCCAGGCCAGCTCGAGACCGATGTGGCGCGCAAACTTGAAAACGCACTGGCCCCA
The DNA here is from genome assembly GCA_023262365.1 of Burkholderiaceae bacterium. Taxonomy (GTDB): domain Bacteria; phylum Pseudomonadota; class Gammaproteobacteria; order Burkholderiales; family Burkholderiaceae_C; genus RS62. The sequence goes on along the minus strand of JALRBF010000150.1, from coordinate 1,241 downwards.
TTGCAAGGGCTCAAGCACATCACCACCAAGGTGCAAGACGGGGTGGCCACGCTTACGGCACAGTTTCGGCTAGAAAAGCCGGTGCAAGAGGCGCTGGATGAGGTGCGCTCGGCGGTGCAAGGGGTGCGCGCCGATTTGCCCAGCGACGTGCGTGACCCCGTGGTGCAAAAGCTCAACCTAGCCGGCACGCCCGTGCTGGCCTACACCGTGTCGGCCCAGCGCATGGATGAAGAGGCGCTGTCTTGGCTGGTGGACGACACCTTTTCGCGCCTGCTGTTGTCCATTAAGGGCGTGGGCGCGGTAAACCGGGTAGGGGGCGTAACGCGCGAGGTACAAGTGGCGCTTGAGCCCGCACGCATGCAGGCACTGGGCATTACCGCTGCCGAGATCTCGCGTCAGCTGCAGCGCGTGCAGCAAGAGGCCCCAGGCGGGCGCATGACGCTGGGCAGCGGCGAGCAGCCGGTGCGCACGCTGGCCACGGTGGGCAGCGCGGCCGAGTTGGGCGCAATCGAACTCTCCACCAGCCGGGGCAGCCGCATTCGGCTCAACGAAGTCGCCGAGGTGCGCGACGGCCTGGCCGAGCGGCGTTCGGCGGCGCTGCTCAACGGCCAGCGCGTGGTGGGCTTTGAGGTGGTGCGCAGCCGTGGCGAGAGCGAAGTGGCCGTAGGCCGCGCCGTGCGTGCGGCCTTGGCTGAATTTGCTCAAGCCAACCCGGGCGTGGTGTTTACCGAAGCGTTTGACTTTGTTACCCCGGTCGAAGAGGAGTACAACGGCTCGCTGCAGCTGCTGTACGAGGGCGCGCTGCTGGCGGTGCTGGTGGTGTGGTTGTTTTTGCGCGATTGGCGTGCCACGCTGGTGGCGTCGGTGGCGCTGCCGCTGTCGGTGATACCGGCCTTTATTGGCATGGCGTGGCTGGGTTTTTCCATCAATGTGGTCACGCTTTTGGCGTTGTCGCTGGTGGTGGGGATTTTGGTGGACGACGCCATTGTGGAGGTGGAGAACATTGTGCGCCACCTGCGCATGGGCAAAACGCCCTACCGCGCCGCCATGGAGGCCGCCGACGAGATTGGGCTGGCGGTGATTGCCACCACGTTTACGCTGATTGCGGTGTTCTTGCCCACGGCGTTCATGAGTGGCATTGCCGGCAAGTTTTTTAAGCAGTTTGGCTGGACGGCGTCGCTGGCGGTGTTTGCCTCGCTGGTGGTGGCGCGCATGCTCACGCCCATGATGGCGGCGTACAT
>JALRBF010000368.1 GCA_023262365.1 Burkholderiaceae bacterium | reverse complement strand
ACGGCGCCGATGCACTGAACAATCTTGCCTTGTGCTTGAGACATGATGTGTACCTTTGAGTTTCTTGAGATTTCAGTTGGGCGCCGGGATCAGACCGCTGCGGCGCCGGCCACGATTTCCGACAGCTCTTTCGTGATGCCGGCCTGGCGGGTCTTGTTGTAGACCAGCTTGAGTTCGCTGATGACGTTGCCGGCGTTGTCGGTGGCAGCCTTCATGGCCACCATACGCGCGGCTTGCTCGCTGGCCATGTTCTCGGCCACGGCTTCGTACACTAGGCCCTCCACATAGCGCACCAGCAAGTCATCGATCACGGTTTCGGCATCGGGCTCGTATAGGTAATCCCACGCGTAGCCTTCCTGTGCGCCAGCGTCCAGGCGTTCACGCGTGAGCGGCAGAATTTGCTCCATCACCGGCTCTTGCCGCATGGTGTTCACAAACCGGGTGTACGCCAAATACACCGCGCCAATCTCGCCACGCTCAAAGGCGTCCAAGGCCACCTTGACCGGCCCAATCAAACGCTCGAGCGACGGCTGGTCACCCAACTGAGTGACGTGCGCGAGCACCGGCATTTTGGTTCGGTTAAAAAAGCCCAAGCCCTTGTTGCCGATGGCCACGCCGCAGGTTTGCATGCCGTCTTTGTGCAGCTCACGCGCTTGGTTGACCACCACCCGAAGAATGTTGGTGTTGAGCCCGCCGCATAAGCCTTTGTCGGTGGTTACGGTGATCACCGCGGCTTGCTTGGCATCGTTGGCACGCATGTAGGGGTGCTGGTACTCGGCGTTGGCACGGCGCAAGTGCGCCACGATGGCCCTAACCCGCTCGCTGTACGGGCGCGCCGCACGCATACGGTCTTGCGCCTTGCGCATTTTGGAGACGGAAATCATCTCCATGGCTTTGGTAATTTTTTTGGTACTTTGAAAGTTACCAATCTTGCCGCGTATTTCCTTGCCGGTTGGCATGCCTGTTCCTTAGTTGGGAGCCCGGGGCTTACGCAAAGCTCTTTTTGAAGGCCACAATCGCTGACTCCAATTCGGCCTCGGCGTCCTTGTCCATGGCTTGGTCCCGATCAAGCTTGGCCAACAAGGCCGCGTGCTTGTCTTTGAGGTGCGCGTGCAGGCCCGACTCAAAGGCCAACACCTGCTTGACCTCCAAATCGTCAAAGTGGCCCTTGTTCACCGCGTACAGCGAGCTGGCCATGAGGCTAATGGGCAAGGGGCTGTACTGCGCCTGCTTAAGCAGTTCGGTCACGCGGGCGCCGCGGTCAAGTTGACGCCGTGTGGCCTCGTCCAGGTCAGAGGCAAACTGCGCAAACGCCGCCAGTTCGCGGTACTGCGCCAAGTCGGTACGAATACCGCCCGAGAGGCTCTTGATGAGCTTGGTTTGCGCCGCACCCCCCACACGCGAGACCGAAATACCGGCGTTAATGGCCGGGCGGATACCCGAGTTGAACAACGAGGTTTCCAAAAAGATTTGGCCGTCGGTGATGGAGATGACGTTGGTGGGCACAAACGCCGAAACATCGCCCGCTTGCGTCTCAATAATAGGCAACGCGGTAAGCGAGCCGGTTTGGCCCTTGACCTCGCCTTTGGTGAATTGCTCCACGTACTCGGCATTGACCCGCGCGGCGCGCTCGAGCAAGCGGCTGTGCAAATAAAACACGTCGCCAGGAAACGCCTCGCGGCCCGGCGGGCGGCGCAGCAGCAGCGAGACCTGACGGTAGGCCACCGCCTGCTTGGACAAATCGTCGTAGATGATGAGGGCGTCTTGCCCGCGGTCGCGGAAGTATTCGCCCATGGTGCAGCCCGAGTAAGCGGCCACATACTGCATGGCGGCCGACTCAGAGGCCGAGGCCGCCACCACAATGGTGTACTCCATGGCGCCGGCCTGCTCAAGGGCACGTACCACGTTTTTGATGGACGAGGCCTTTTGACCAATCGCCACGTACACGCAGGTCATGTTCTGACCTT
>JALRBF010000347.1 GCA_023262365.1 Burkholderiaceae bacterium | reverse complement strand
AATCCCGAGGTGGTCGAGAAGGTCCGCATCTCGCACAAGCTCGTCACGCTGGTCGAGGATGTGCCGGTCGAGACGCCGCTCGGCGAGCTCACCCTGAACCAGCCCGATCCGGCCAAGCTGATCGCCTTCCTCAAGGCGATGGAGTTCACCACCATCACCAAGCGCGCGGCCGAGGCCTATGAGGCCGATGTGGGCGCGATCGATGCCGACCCCGATCTCGCGCCGGGCGGTGCCCGCGCCGCTGCGCTCAAGGCGCTTTATGCCGAGACCGATGCTCCGGTCGCTGGGGCAGGCGAGCTCGCCGCGACGGCTCCCGTCGCGAACGGTGCCGCGCCGGCGGCCTCTCCTGCAGCCGATGGCTGGCTGCGGCCGGCCGATCTCGCTGCCGCACGCAAGGACGCGGCGCGACGACGCCATCACCCGGGCGCTCGAAGCACTGGGCCGCTCGGGGGTGCCAACGTACGCGTTGTATCGGCCCAATCAACCCCCGGTGTTGTTGCCGGAGTTGCTAACGACCTCCATGGTGCTGCAAGCCCTGCCACAATAGCCGTCTATGAATACGCCCCTGATTAACGACACCTTTTTGCGTGCCTGCTGGCGCCAAAGCACCCCGCACACGCCCATGTGGTTGATGCGCCAAGCCGGACGCTATTTGCCCGAGTACTGTGCGACGCGGGCCAAGGCAGGGAGCTTCATGGGGCTGGCCACCAACCCGGACTTTGCCACTGAGGTAACGTTGCAGCCCCTTGAGCGCTACGACTTGGATGCGGCGATTTTGTTCAGCGATATTTTGACGGTGCCCGATGCGATGGGGCTGGGGTTGTCGTTTGAAGCCGGCGAGGGCCCCAAGTTTGCCCAGGTGGTGCGTGACGAAGTGGCGGTACAAGCGCTGCAGGTGCCAGACATGGCTCGGTTGCGCTACGTGTTTGACGCAGTCGCGTCGATTCGGCGCGCGCTCAATGGCCGGGTACCGTTGATTGGTTTTTCGGGCAGCCCGTGGACGCTGGCGTGCTACATGGTCGAGGGCGGCGGCTCCAGCGACTACCGCCATGTCAAGACGCTGATGGTCTCGCGCCCTGACCTGATGCACCGGCTGCTGGCCGTGAACGCGGATGCGGTGGCGCAGTACCTTAATGCCCAAATTGACGCCGGCGCCCAAGCGGTGATGGTGTTTGACAGTTGGGGCGGCGTGCTGGCCGATGGTGCGTTTCAGGCGTTTAGCCTGGCCTATACCCAGCGCGTGCTGGCCCAGCTCAAGCCAAGCCATGAGGGGGTGCCGATTCCGCGCATTGTGTTCACCAAGGGGGGCGGCCTGTGGCTTGCCGAGATGGCCAAGCTGCCGTGCCAAGTGTTGGGGGTGGACTGGACCGTGAACCTGGCCACGGCCCGCGCCCAAGTGGGGGACAGCCATGCGCTGCAAGGCAATTTGGACCCCATGGTGCTGTTTGCGCCACCCGAACGCGTGGCCGAGCAGGCGCGCGCGGTACTGGATGCCTTTGGCGCCCCCCATGTTGGCTCTGGAACAGGGCCGACGCACATTTTTAACCTGGGGCACGGCATCAGCCAGTTCACGCCGCCCGAGCATGTGGCCGCCTTGGTGGAGACTGTAAAAAGTTATTCACAGGGCCAACGCAGCCATGCACCAAAATAGGGTACACAACGCGCGGATTGGGGCCAAACGCATGGGCACTTGTGCACAAAATCTTGCAACCTGCATACCCCAAGTTACAAAGTGATCACTCGGCCACAGAGCCCTATGTTGATTTTTAAATTATTGTTTTAATTGATATTTTTTTTAAATGCTCGCATCTACAATCAAACACTTTGGTATGAATTTGAAAGGCCATGACGTAATACGGGGGATTTTTCAACAAAACTATCCACAGGGTTGGCCCAAAGCAATGAGGGGCACGGAAAATCAACGGGTTAAGGCCTAACCGAGGCAAGTTGCTTGAGTTTTGAGCGATAACTTAAATCAACACCTGTTGGACGTATGGGTGCCGCTGCCGGCGCACTCGGGCCAAGACCAGCCACTGCGGTACGCATGCTCGCTGCCGCTGGCGCACGGCACCTTGGTGCGTGTACCCTTGGGTAAACGGCATGTGCTGGGGGTGGTGACGCACACGTCAGCCCCTGCGGATTTTGACGGCACGACGCGCGAGGCACAGCCGCTGCACCCGGACTTGCCACCCATGGCCCCTGACTGGATGGCGCTGGTGGCGTTTGCCGCGGGCTACTACCAGCGTACGGTGGGTGAGGCAGCCGTGGCGGTGCTGCCACCGCTGCTCAAGCACGTGACCGCCAAGGCGTTGACCAAGTCCCTTCAAGCCCCGGCAGCCACCATGGCAACGGCGCACACCGCTGCCGAGGCCGCGGCCGTGACCCCCACCGCCGCGCAAGACGCGGCGCTGCAGACCTGGCGTGAGGCCAAGCGACCGGTGCTGTTGCATGGCGTGACGGGCAGCGGCAAAACCGAGGTGTACCTGCGCGCGACCGCCGACGTGCTCAGCCAGCCCCAGGCGCAGGTGTTGGTGCTGGTGCCCGAAATTAACTTAACGCCGCAACTGGTGCAGCGCTTTGAGGCGCGGTTTGGCGCGGCTGCCGTGGCGGTGCAGCACAGCGCCATGACACCCGTGCAGCGCCTGCGCCATTGGCTGCGCGGCCACACCGGTGCGGCGCGGGTGATGCTGGGCACGCGCCTGGCGGTTTTTGCCAGTTTGCCCCACCTGCGCGCGGTGGTGGTGGACGAGGAGCACGACCCGAGCTACAAAAGCCAAGACGGGCTGCGTTTTCATGCGCGGGATTTGGCGGTGTACCGAGGGCATCAGCGCCAAGGGCTGGACCCACAGGCACGGCCCACGCTGCTGGGCTCGGCCACGCCCTCGCTGGAGAGCTGGCACGCGGCGCGCAAGGGGCGTTATGGGCTGGCCACGCTGGCGCAGCGCGCCGCGCAGGCGCGCATGCCCGAGGTGCACGTGGTGGATACCCGGCACATACCGGCCAAGGCGTGGCTGGCGCCGCAGGTGCTGGCGGACTTGCAGCAAGCGGCCGACCGGGGGGAACAAGGCTTGGTGCTGCTGAACCGCCGCGGCTACGCCGTGGCCTTGCAATGCCCGGGGTGCAGCTGGAAGAGCGCGTGCGCGCACTGCAGCGCATTTCAGGTGTACCACAAGGCCGATGGGCGGCTGCGCTGCCACCACTGCGGCAGCAGCGCGCGCGTGCCGCGGCAATGTCCAACTTGCGGCGAGCTTGACATCAAGCCCGTGGGCCACGGCACGGAGCAGGCGCAAGAGCAGCTTGCCCACCTGCTGGGGGCGCAGCGCAAAGCCGATGGCAGCCCGTGGCGGGTGCTGCGCATGGACGCCGACACCACGCAAGGCACCGCGGCGCTAACCGAGGCGTTGGCGCAGGTGCATCGAGGCGAGGTGGACGTGCTGCTTGGCACCCAAATGATTGCCAAGGGGCACGACTTTAGGCGCTTGAGCGTGGCGGTGGCGCTGGAGGTGGACGCGGCCCTCTACAGCGCGGACTTTCGCGCGCCCGAGCGGCTGTTTGCACTGCTGATGCAGACCATGGGCCGCGCCGGGCGCGACCAGGCGCACCCCGCGCGCATGTGGGTGCAAACCGGCAGCCCGCAACACCCAGTGTTCGCGGCGCTGGCGCAACACGATTACGTTGCCTTTGCCCAAACCACGCTGGCGCAGCGCGAGCAAGCGGCGTTGCCGCCGTTTACGCACCAGGCGCTGATACGCTGTGAGGCACGCCAGATGACCTCCGCCTTGGCTTTTTTGCAACGCGCCCGCGATGCCTTGGCCCCTACCTTGGGCGAGGCGCACCTGTTTGCACCCGTGCCCGCACCCATGGTGCGGCTGGCCGGGCGGGAGCGGGCGCAGATGCTGCTGGAGTCAAGCCGCCGTCAACTCACGCGCGCCGCGGCACAGCGGGTGCGCCAGCACCTGCTGGGCATGGCACGCCAAGGGATATTGCGTTGGACGATTGACATGGACCCGTTGCAGATTTAACCCAACGCCGGGCTGGGGTGCAGGCCATAGACGGCGGCAGAAAACGTGATGAATGCCAGCGCCGTGGTAAGCAAAATGATGCGGGCGATGCGCCCGGTGTCGGCGCCAAAACGCTCGGCCAGAATGGAGACGTTGCTGGCGCTGGGCAGCGCGGCGACCAACACCAAAGCCGTGAGGGTTTCGCGCTCGATGGGCCAGCCCATGCGGGCGAACAACCACGCGCCCATGAGCACCAGCGCCGGGTGCAAGATGAGCTTGATGCCCACCACCGGCCACACGACCACCATGCGCGTCTGCGTGGACGCCACCAGGTGGGCACGCGCCAGCACCGCGCCAATGGTAAAGAGTGCCGCCGGCGAGGCGGCGTCGGCCAGCATCCACACGCTTTGCTGCATCGGCTGAGGCAGCCGCCACTGTGCCGCCGAGAACCAAGCACCGAGCAAAATGGCCCACGGCATGGGGTTGCTGAGCACACCGCGCAGCGCGCGCCGGGCCGCGGTGCGCGCGCCCGCCAGCCCGGCGCCATCGAGCCGGGACAGCGCGATGCACAACGAGCTGGTGATCACCAAGTCGATCAGAATGGTGATGATGGCCGGGGCCGAGGCCTGCACCCCAAGCAGCCCAACCAACAACGGCACGCCCATAAAACCGGTGTTGGGAAAGGCCGCCACCAAGGCGCCAAAGGCCGCGTCGTTCCAACCCATGGTGCCGCGGCGCGTCAGCGCGATGGT
>JALRBF010000197.1 GCA_023262365.1 Burkholderiaceae bacterium | reverse complement strand
GATCTAGTGGTGCCGGGCTGAGTGAGCACAGGATATTCGGAAGATGGCAGGCGATTTCTTACCCCGGCAGCCACGTGGTCATGATCTGCACCGGCACCGGCAGCGCCCCCATGCGTGCCATCACCGAGTACCGTCGCCGCTTGCGCGCCCAAGGCCAAGACGTGGGCGGCAAGCTGTTGTTGTTTTTTGGCGCCCGCACGCAGCGCGAACTGCCCTACTTTGGCCCGCTACAAAAGCTGCCCGCCGACTTTATTGAAAGCCACTTTGCTTTTTCGCGAGAGGCCAACCAACCCAAACGCTATGTGCAAGACCTGATGCGCGAGCAAGCGGCCACGCTGGCGCCACTGCTTGGCCACGCGGACGCCTTTTTTTACGTCTGCGGCCTCAAGTCCATGGAGCAAGGCGTCATTGACGCGCTGCGCGACATCGCCACCGACGACGGCATGGACTGGGCACAGCTCAGCGCGCAACTGGCCCAGGGCCGGCTGCATTTAGAAACCTACTGACCCGCGCCAAACAAATCGCTGGGGCCGCGCGCCGGCGCGGCCACCCCCAGGTGCCGATACGCCGCGGCCGTGGCCATGCGGCCACGGGGGGTGCGCTGCAAGTAGCCCTGCTGAATCAAATACGGCTCAATCACGTCTTCGATGGTTTCGCGGTCCTCACCAATGCTGGCGGCCACGTTGTCTAAGCCCACTGGCCCGCCGTCAAAGCGGTGCACCACCGCCTCAAGCAGCTTGCGGTCCATCACATCAAAACCCAACGGGTCCACGTCCAACATGGTCAGTGCGTCGTGGGCAATCGAGGCGGTGATGGTGCCGTTGCCCTTGACCTGCGCGTAATCGCGCACACGACGCAACAAGCGGTTGGCAATTCGCGGCGTGCCACGGGCACGCTTGGCGATTTCGCGTGCGCCGTCGTCGTCGCAGGCCACTTGCAGCAGCCTGGCGCTGCGGCGCACGATGTGCTCGAGCTCATCGACCGCATAAAACTCCAGCCGCGCGACGATGCCAAACCGGTCACGTAATGGGTTGGTGAGCATGCCCGCGCGGGTGGTGGCGCCAACCAAGGTGAACGGCTGCAAGTCCACCTTAATCGAGCGTGCCGCTGGACCTTCGCCAATCATGATGTCGATTTGGTAGTCCTCTAGCGCGGGGTACAAAATCTCTTCCACCACCGGCGACATGCGATGAATTTCATCAATAAACAGCACGTCGTGCGCCTCCAGCCCTGTCAGCAAAGCGGCAAGGTCTTTGGGTTTTTCAAGCACCGGGCCACTGGTTTGGCGCAAGTTCACGCCAAGCTCTTGCGCCACAATATGCGCCAGCGTGGTTTTACCCAAACCTGGCGGGCCGTACAGCAACACATGGTCCAACGCCTCCACCCGTGCCTTGGCCGCACCAATAAATATCTCCAACTGCTCGCGCGCCTTGGCCTGTCCCACGTAGTCGCTCAGCGCCTTGGGCCGCAGCGCACGCTCCAAGGCCTCTTCGCGCGGGCTGGCCGCCCGGCCAGAGACCATGCGTGGGGCGGCGTCGCCGCTCAAATCGTCGTCGTAAATCGTCACGCTGTGTCCTCCTGCCCAGGCCTTACCGTGCCAGCGCCTGCAGCGCTTGCTTAATGCCGTCGCTTACCGAGACCTCAGCGGGCAAGCGCTGCACCGCCGCACTAGCCTCGCGCTCGTTGTAGCCCAGCGCCAGCAGGGCCTGCACAATGTCGGCCGTGACGCCACTGGCCTGCGTGCTGGGCGCCCCGGGCAACGCGTCGCCCAATTTGCCACGCAGCTCAAGCAGCAGCCGCTCGGCGGTTTTTTTGCCAATCCCTGGCACTTTTTGCATGCGCCCCGACTCTTGCGTGGCCACCGCGTGCGTTAAGTCGGCCACGCTCATGCCCGAGAGTAACGACAACGCCGTGCGCGGCCCCACGCCCGAGACCTTAATCAGCTCACGAAACGCAGCACGTTCTTCTTGCGTGGCAAAGCCAAACAACACGTGGGCATCTTCGCGCACCACCAAATGTGTCCAAAGGTGCACCGTTGAGCCCAATTCGCCCAGGTTATAAAAAGTGCCCATGGACACCTGAACCTCATAACCCACGCCCTGACAGGCCACCAACACCTCGGGTGGATTCTTTTGCAAGACGGTACCGCTTAACTTGCCTATCATGGGAACTGGTGAGCCACCTATTAATCAACCAACCCCCATTATCCGCGTGATACTCAAACACACCTTTGACGCCCATGACAATGACCGCCTGCGTCACCTGTGTGGTGCCGCCGATACGCACCTGCGCCTAATTGAGCACACCCTGGGTGTGCGCGTGGTGATGCGCCAAGGCATGGCACGGGTTGAGGGGCCCGCGGCCCCGGCACGACGCGCCATGGAGGTGTTGCAGGCCATGTACAACATGGCGCGCCGCCCAATTGCCCCCGACCAGGTGCAGCTTATGCTGGCCAGCGCCGAGCTGCCCGGCGAGGCCGGGCCACAGCTGGCCAGCCGCCAAGGCCCGGTGCAAGCGCGTAGCGCCAACCAACGGTTGTATTTGCAAGCCATGGCCGAACACGACATCACCTTTGGCATTGGCCCAGCGGGTACGGGCAAAACCTATTTGGCGGTGGCCTGCGCGGTCGAGGCCATACAACGGCAGAGCGTACAGCGCCTCGTCTTAACCCGCCCAGCGGTGGAAGCGGGCGAAAAACTTGGGTTTTTACCCGGCGACCTCGGGCAAAAAGTCGACCCCTACTTGCGTCCACTGTACGACGCCTTGTACGACCTCATGGGCTACGAGCGCGTACACAAGGCGTTTGAGCGCCAGCAAATTGAGATTGCGCCACTGGCCTTTATGCGCGGGCGCAGCCTCAACCACGCCTTTGTGATTCTTGACGAAGGCCAAAACACCACGCCCGAGCAGATGAAAATGTTTCTCACCCGTATTGGGCTGGGCAGCCAAGCCGTGATCACTGGCGACATCAGTCAGGTCGACCTGCCCCGCGGCCAGCGCAGCGGCTTGGTTGAGGCCGAACAGGTACTGGCGCAGGTCAAAGGCATTGCGGTATGCCACCTCAGCAGCGCCGACGTGGTGCGCCACCCCCTGGTGGCACGCATCGTGGACGCCTACGAACACGCCACCGCCACCAGCCCGTTGTGACCCTACCTGCCCTGAAACTGTCGCTAACGTTTGGCCCCATCGCACAGGCCGCACGCCACCGAGCTGCGTTGCCCCGGCACGGTGTGGCACGTTGCCTACGTCACGCCCTGGCGTACCCGGGCGAGCTCGCCGTGCGCGTGGTGGATGCCCACGAGGGCGAGCAGCTCAACGCGCAATTTCGCGGCAAGGCCTATGCCACCAACGTGCTGACCTTTGGCTACCAACATACCCCCGAGGTTGTGGCCGACATCGTGCTGTGCGCCCCAGTGGTGGCGGCCGAAGCCAAAACGCAGGGCAAAACCCTAAAGCGGCACTACAGCCACCTGTTGGTGCACGCCTGCCTGCACGCCCAAGGCTGGGACCACGAAACCTCAGCCGCCGACGCCCACGCCATGGAGCAACGCGAAATCGCCATTTTGGCCCGCCTGGGTATACCCAACCCGTACCGCTAAAACGCTCGGCCTCGCTGGCACCACACGGTCACGCGTCGTCGTCGATGTGGGCCTCAACGTGGCTAGGCAACAACTGAATCGAGGCGCGCAAGCCTGGTACGGCGTCCATCAGCGCTTGTTCCACGTTGGTGCGCAAGGCTGCGGCGCGGGCCAGCGACCAATGGCCAGGCATGTGCATGTGCATATCCACAAAACACCGCGCCCCGGCGTGGCGGCTTTGAATGTGATCAAACCGAATCACCTCGGCGGCCAAGGCGTCGGCGGTGAATCCGTCCAACACCCGCTGCACACGCGCCATCTGCTCCTCGTCCATGGCCTGGTCCATCAAGCCCTGCGAGGCGCGCCACACCATACGCACGCCCTCGCGCAAAATGTTGCCCGCCACCAGCAGCGCGGCCAAGCTGTCAAGCCACTGCCAACCGGTGAGCAAGACCAAGCCCAAGCCCACCACCACCCCTGCCGAGGTCCACACATCCGTCATCAGGTGTCGGGCATCGGCCTCAAGTGCCATGGATCGATACTGCCGCGCGGCCACCCGCATGCGCCACGCCAAGCCGCCATTGAGGGCTGAGCTCAACACGGCCAGCGCCACACCCAACCCCACGTGCTGCAGCGGCTCGGGATACACCCAACGCATCGCGGCCGACCACATGATGCCTAACGCCGCCCCCACAATCAATATGCCCTCAAACCCCGCCGAAAAATACTCGGCCTTGTGGTGTCCGTAAGGGTGGTCTGCATCGGCCGGCTGCTGCGCCACCACCAGCATGCGCCAGGCAAACAAGGCGCCGGCCAAGTTCACAAACGACTCCAACGCGTCGGAGAGCAATGCCACCGAATCGGCCACCCACCACGCGGCGGTTTTCAGCGCAATCGTCAGTAACGCCACCAGCACCGACAAGCGCAACCAAAAGGTGGGGGCTACGCCCTTACCCGCCACGGTGCGCGGCCTAGCTTAGGGTGACGCGCGCAAAGCGCCGCTTGCCCACTTGCACCACGTAACAACCCGCGGGCAGGCGCAGCGCCCGGTCGCTCACCACCGCGCCATCCACACGCACGCCGCCGCCGTCCATCAGGCGGTTGGCCTCACTGCTCGAAGGCGCCAGCCCCGCGGCCTTAAGCAACGCCGCCATGCCCATGGGCGCACCCGAGACCGCCACCTCGGCGATTTGATCGGGCACACCGCCCCGGCTGCGTAGCATGAAGTCATGCTCGGCGGCATCGGCCGCAGCTCGACCATGAAAGCGCGAGGTGATTTCTTTGGCCAACTGCACCTTGACCTCTTTGGGGTTACGTCCCTGCTCCACCTGCTGGCGCAGCGCGGCAATGGCCTGCATCGACTCAAACGACAGCAAGGTGTACCAACGCCACATCAACGCATCAGAAATCGACAACACTTTGGCAAACATCAAAAAAATAAGATGTAAAAAATAAAGATTTATGGATTCAACTTCATGAAATTACAAATTCTTTAAATATTGAATGGAAATGGGTTAAAGCACATGCTGGTGATCTACTTAATGAAGAAGTAGATTTTTTAGCAAAGAAAGCTGCTCAGTCTAACTAAATCAATTTCAAAAAATTTTCTGCAGCT
>JALRBF010000143.1 GCA_023262365.1 Burkholderiaceae bacterium | reverse complement strand
TCGCCCAGCCACATCAAAAACATGGTGCCCGCCGTCAGGCTAACCACGGCGGTGAGGCGAAATCCAAAGCCCGGTGCCAACACCAAGCCAGCGGTGCCCTCTAGGGCCAGGGCAATGCCCAGCGACTGAAACACCGCCAAGCCCAGCGTGCCGTAGCGGGTGTATTGGGTAATTTTGCGGCGGCCGGCTTCGCCTTCTTTTTTAAGCTGCTCAAAGGTGGGCACCACGTAGGTCATGAGCTGCATGATGATGGAGGCCGAGATGTACGGCATGATGCCCAAGGCAAACACCGTAAAGCGCGACAGCGCCCCGCCCGAGAACATGTTGAAGAGGCTCAGAATGCCGCCTTGCTGGCCTTCGAATAGGCGCTGCAATTGGTCGGGATTGATGCCGGGCACGGGAATGTGTGCACCCACGCGGTACACCACCAGCGCCAGCAACAAAAACACCAGGCGACGCGTCAGGTCGCCATAGTTGCCTTTGTTTGCCAATGCCCCCGTTGTGGCCATGTTCGCTTGTCCTTAAACTTGCCGCAGGCGTTAGGGTTGAACCGAGCCGCCAGCGGCCTCAATGGCGGCCTTGGCGCCAGCGGTGGCGCCAATGGCGCGCAGCGTAACGGCTTTGGTGAGTTCGCCGGTTTTAACCACCTTAACGCGCTTAACCAGCTCGCCCACCAGCCCGGCTTGCTTGAGCACGGCCAGGTCCACGTCGGTGGCTTGCAGGCGGTTTAAGTCGGCCAAGGTAATGTCGGCCACAAACGGCACGTGCATGGACTTAAAGCCACGCTTGGGCAGGCGGCGATGCATGGGCATTTGGCCGCCTTCAAACCCCACTTTGTGAAAACCACCGGCGCGCGATTTTTGACCTTTGTGGCCACGCCCTGCGGTTTTGCCCAGCCCTGAGCCAATGCCTCGACCCACGCGACGCGCGGCGTGCTTGGCGCCAGCGGCGGGTTGAATGTTGTTGAGTTGCATTGCGGTTTCCTTTACAGCACCTTAACCAGGTAGCTGATTTTGTTGATCATGCCGCGCACCGCCGGCGTGTCTTGCAATTCACGTACCGAACGAATTTTGCGCAAACCCAAGCCACGCACGGTGTCGCGGTGCGATGCCTTGCACCCAATCGGGCTGCGAACCAGCTGGACTTTGAGTGTTTTTTCAACGGCCATGGGTGTTCCCTTTAGTTAAACAGCGCTTCAACCGTTTTGCCACGCTTGGCGGCAATTTCGGCTGGGGTGTGCAGGTTTTTTAGCGCGTCCAGCGTGGCGCGCACCAGGTTGTACGGGTTGCTTGAGCCGTGGCTTTTGGCCACCACGTCGGTAATGCCTACGGCTTCAAACACCGCACGCATGGGGCCACCGGCAATAATGCCCGTGCCCTTGCTGGCGGGCAGCAGCATCACGCGCGCGGCGCCATGCGTGCCTTGCACGGCGTGGTGCACCGAGCCGTCGCGCAGCGGCACCTTGGCCAAGTTGCGGCGCGCTTGCTCCATGGCTTTTTGCACGCTCACCGGCACTTCACGCGCCTTGCCTTTGCCCATGCCAATACGGCCATCGCCATCGCCCACCACGGTTAACGCGGCAAAACCCAAAATTCGACCGCCTTTGACCACTTTGGTCACGCGGTTGATTGCAATCATTTTTTCGCGCAAACCGTCCTCGGGGGCGGGGCTTTGTGCACGAGCCATCACTTTTGCCATTGCTGCTACTCCGGACGGTTAAAACTTTAAGCCTGCCTCGCGGGCAGCTTCGGCTAAGGCCTTGACACGGCCGTGGTACGCGTAGCCACCACGGTCAAATGCCACTTGCTCCACGCCCGCGCTGCGCGCGCGGCCGGCCACTCGGGCACCCACCAGTTGCGCCGCCGCTACGGTGGCCCCTTTGCCGTGGGCGCCGAGCTGGGTGCGAACCTCAGCCTCGGCGGTAGAGGCCGAAGCCAGCACACGGGTGCCACAGGCCGAAATGACGCTAGCGTAAATGTGGCCATTGGTGCGATGCACAGCCAGGCGCACGGCGCCTTGCTGGGCAATGCGTATGCGGGCCTGACGAGCCCGGCGCAAACGTTGTTCCTTTTTGGTCAACACGGCTGGACTCCTTATTTCTTCTTGGTTTCTTTAATCACCACGCGCTCATCGGCGTAGCGAATGCCCTTGCCTTTGTACGGCTCGGGCGGGCGCACACCGCGCACCTTGGCGGCGGTTTGGCCAACTTGCTGGCGGTCGGCACCTTTGATGATGACTTCGGTCTGCGAGGGTGTTTCAACCTTAATGCCTTCGGGCATTTGAATCACCACCGGGTGCGAAAACCCCACGCTTAGGTTAAGCGCGGCGCCTTGGGCCTGTGCCCGGTAGCCCACGCCAACCAAGTTGAGTTTTTTCTCAAAGCCCTTGCTTACCCCAACCACCATGTTGTTCACCAGTTGGCGCATGGTGCCGGTTAGGGCCATGGCTTCGGCGCTGGCTTCGGTGGGGGCAAACGACAGTTGGGCGCCGTTTTGGGTCATGGCCACCTTGCGGTGCAGCGACAGGCGCAAGGCACCCAGGCTGCCCTTTACCGCCACCTCTTCGCCGTGCACGGCTACCTCAACCCCTTGCGGGATGGGAACGGGCAATTTTGCAATTCGAGACATATGTTTTTCTCCTGCGTGCGCGCCGGCTTACGCCACGTAGCACAACACTTCGCCGCCCACGCCTGCGGCGCGCGCTTTGCGGTCGGTCATCACGCCTTGGGGGGTGGTCACGATGGCCACGCCCATGCCGTTCATGACTTGCGGAATGGCCTTGGCGCCCCGATACACGCGCAGGCCCGGACGGCTGACGCGTTCGATACGCTCAATTACGGGGCGCCCGGCGTAGTACTTGAGGGCAATTTCTAACTCGGGCTTGCCGTTGACTTGCACTTGGCGAAAGTCGTCGATGTAGCCTTCGTCTTTTAACACTTGGGCAATGGCCGACTTAAGCTTGGACGCGGGCACGCTGACGGTGGCCTTTTCGACCATTTGGGCGTTGCGAATGCGCGTTAGCAAATCGGCAATGGGATCGCTCATGCTCATGGATAAACTCCTGCTTACCAGCTGGCCTTGATGACGCCGGGCACGTTGCCCTGAAACACCATCTCGCGCAGCTTGCTGCGGCCCAAACCAAATTGACGAAAGGTGCCACGCGGGCGCCCAGTGATTTCGCAGCGGTTGCGTTGTCGCGTGGGGTTGGCGTTGCGCGGCAGGCGCTGCAGTGCGGCGCGGGCGGCGTCGCGCTCTTCGAGCGAGCGCTTGGCGTCAGCGGCAATGGTGCGCAGTTCCTGGTATTTTTTGGCGTATTTTTCGGCGAGCTTGGCACGCTTGAGTTCACGCTGAAGTAATGCTTGTTTGGCCACGCGTCACCTCAATTCTTAAAGGGAAAACGAAAGGCCGCCAACAGCGCTTTGCACTCGTCGTCGGTCTTTGCGGTGGTTGTGATGCTGATATTGAGCCCACGCAGGGTGTCGACTTTGTCGTACTCAATTTCAGGAAAAATAATTTGCTCTTTCACGCCCACGTTGTAGTTGCCCCGGCCGTCAAACGACCGGCCCGAGATGCCGCGAAAGTCGCGCACACGGGGCAGGGCCACGGTAATGAAGCGGTCGAGAAATTCGTACATGCGCACACCGCGCAGCGTAACCATGCAGCCAATGGGTTGCTGCTCGCGGATTTTGAATCCGGCAATGGCTTTGCGTGCCTTGGTGACCACGGGCTTTTGGCCCGCGATTTTGGTAAGGTCAGCCACCGCGTGGTCCATGACTTTTTTGTCTGCCACGGCTTCGCCGACGCCCATGTTGAGGGTGATTTTGGTGATGCGCGGCACCTGCATGGGCGAGCGGTAACCAAATTTGGTCATCAGCTCGGGGGCCACCGCGTCACGGTAATGTTGCATCAATCGCGCCATGATCATGCCACCTTAATTTCTTGACCGCTTGACTTAAACACACGGGTGCGTTTGCCGTCGTCGGCTTGCTTAATGGCCACACGGTCGGCCTTGCCGGTTGCCGGGTTAAATATGGCCACGTTGGACTGATGGATGGGCGCCGACTGCTGCACGATGCCGCCGCTGATGCCCTTCATGGGGTTGGGTTTGACGTGTTTTTTGACTTGCTGCACGCCTTCAACCAGCAGCCGCTCGGCGTCCAGCCGCGCGGCCACGCGGCCACGCTTGCCTTTGTCGCGCCCGGCCACCACAATCACTTCGTCGCCTTTGCGTATTTTGTTCATGGCGGACTCCTTAGAGCACTTCGGGTGCGAGCGAGACGATTTTCATGAACCGCTCGGTGCGCAACTCACGCGTGACCGGCCCAAAAATGCGGGTGCCGATGGGCTCGAGTTTGGCGTTGAGTAAAACCGCGGCGTTGCCGTCAAATTTAATGAGCGCGCCATCGGAGCGGCGCACGCCTTTGGCGGTGCGCACCACCACGGCGTTGTACACCTCGCCTTTTTTGACGCGGCCACGCGGGGCGGCTTCTTTGACGCTTACCTTGATGATGTCACCCACCGAGGCGTAGCGACGCTTGGAGCCGCCCAACACCTTGATGCACATCACGGATTTGGCGCCCGTGTTGTCAGCGACGTTGAGTCGCGATTGCGTTTGTATCATGTTGTTGTCCCAACTTGAACCGCCTTGGGCCAGGGGCCAAAGGCAATCAGTCTTGGGCCTGTCGCAAGCCAGTGGCCTACGCTTAGGCTGACATTTACCAGGCGTTGCCACCGTGTGCCATTGGCCCACCGCGCGCGGCCACGGTAAAAACCGTGTTTCTTCCCAACTTTTGTTGGGCAGAGCCGGCTATTATGGCACAAGTTTTTGGCCGCTGCAAGCGGCCGCACCAAGGGGACAACATGACAGCGCAACCACACACGGCACCTTTGGCCCTGATTGGCGGGGGCAACATGGCCAGCGCCATTGCCCTCGGGCTGCTACGCCATGGCATGCCAGCGCAGCAGCTGTGGGTGGTGGAGCCCGATGCCCAGGCGCAAGCCCGCCTGCAGGGGCTGGGCTTGCGGGTGTTGGCCGCGCCCGATGCCTCGCTGGCCCAAGCGGCGGTGGCGCTGTGGGCGGTTAAGCCGCAGGTGCTGCCGCAGGCCGCGGCACAGGCCGCCCCGCACCTGCGAGGGGCGCTGCACATTAGCGTGGCCGCGGGGGTTACCACGGCCAGCCTGCGTCAATGGCTGGGCAGCACCGAGGTGGTGCGCGCCATGCCCAACACCCCGGCGCTGATTGGGCAGGGCATCAGCGGGGTGTACGCCTGCCCCGAGGTAACGCCGGCGCAACGCGCCCAGGTTGAGCACATTCTTAAGCCCACGGGGCAAATGGTGTGGCTTGAGAGTGAAGACTTACTTGATGCGGTAACCGCGGTGTCCGGGTCGGGCCCGGCTTACGCCTTTTACCTGATGGAGGCCATGGTTGAGGCTGGCGTGGGGCTGGGCTTGCCGGCGGCCGTGGCGCGGCAGTTGGCCACGGCCACGGTGGCCGGGGCCGGGGCCTTGGCCATGGGCAGCAACGAGCCGCCCGAGGTGTTGCGGGCGCGGGTCACGTCCAAGGGGGGCACCACGCATGCGGCCATCAGCAGCATGGAGGCCGACGGGGTGGGTGCGGCGTTGCGCCGGGCGGTGGCCGCGGCGCACGCCCGGGCGCAGGCGCTGGGTCAGGCCAGCTAGGCGTGGCCCCCGGGCCGCTAGGGGTGGCGGCTGGCCACCACGGCCAACCACAGCGTCATGCCCAACCAGTGGTTGAGGCCAAAGGCGCGAAAGCACGCGGCGCGGCTGCGGGTGCGAATCAGTGCAAGCAAGCCCACCACTTGCAAGGCCGCCAGCAGCACGGCCAGCTGGCTCCAGCGGTTGGCCAGCAAATCCAGCAGCCACGTCCAGCTTAGCAGGTACACCACGTAGCAGGCGGCCACAAAGGCCACGTCGTACCGGCCCAGGGTAAGGGCCGAGGTGTGAATGCCCAAATGCACGTCGTCGTCACGGTCGACCATGGCGTAGGCGGTGTCGTAGGCCAACACCCAAGCCAGGTTGCCTGCCAGCATGGCCCAGGCCAACCACGGCAGCGCCAACTCGCCCTGCACGGCGGCAAATGCCATGGGTATGCCAAAGCTAAAGGCCACACCCAACACCGCCTGCGGCAGGCTGACCCAGCGTTTGGCGTAGGGGTAGGCCAGCGCCACCAGCAGCGCCACCACCGACCACGCCGTGGCCGCTGCACCGGTGGTGAGCACCAGGGCAAAGGCCAGCAGGGCCAACACCGCGCCGACCAGCAGGGCTTCACGTGGGGCAACTTGCCCGGTGGTTACCGGGCGCTGGGCGGTGCGCTTAACGTAGCGGTCGATGTCGCGGTCGGCCACGTCGTTGATACAGCAGCCGGCGCTGCGCATTAGCACCGTGCCCAACACAAACACCAGCAGCAGGTGCCAGCCGGGCCAGCCACCGGCGGCCACCCACAGGGCCGAGAGGGTGGGCCACAGCAGCAGCAGCCACCCGGCCGGGCGGCTCCAGCGTATTAACTGCAAGTAAAGCGCCAGCCGCGCCCGCACGGCTACCGCCCGCTCACCCAGCGCACGCCAGACAGGCCGCAGCTTTGCAGCGCTTGAATTAAGGCCTCAATGGCCTCGGTGCGGGTGTAGCTGCGCCGCCACGCCAACACCACGCGGCGGTGGGGGTTGACGTCGCTAAAGGGCAAGTAGCGCACGTAGTGGGCGTCGCTCCACGGTGGCGCGTCGGGGCTGGGGTGCAGTGCCGAGTCGGGTACGCTTAGGCGGGGCACCACCGTTACCCCCATGCCGGCGGCCACCATGTGCTTGATGGTTTCGAGCGAGGAGCCTTCAAAGTTTCGGCGCACGCCGTCTTCGTCGGACACAAAGCGGGCAAATTCGGGGCACACCTCAAGCACGTGGTCGCGAAAGCAGTGGCCGTTGCCCAGCAAAAACACGGTTTCTTTGCGTAGCATGTCCACGGTAACCGACGGGTACTTGGCCAGCGGATGGCGCAGCGGCACGGCAGCCAAAAAGGGCTCGTCGTACAGCGCCTGGGTGGCAAACTGCTGCTCGGGTAAGGGCTCGGCCAGCAAGGCGCAGTCGATTTCGCCAGCGCGCAGTTGCTCGAGCAGCCGGTTGGTGAAGTTTTCTTGTAGCACCAGCGGCATGTTGGGCACTTGGGCAATCACTTGGCGCACCAGCGCGGGCAGCACGTAGGGGGCAATGGTGTAAATTACGCCCAGGCGCAGCGGGCCGTGCAGCGGGTCTTTGCCGCGTTGCGCAATTTCGCGCACCACCCGGGCCTGCTCAAGCACCACCTGCGCTTGGCGCACAATCGCCTCGCCCACCGGGGTAAGCACCACGTCGCTGGCGCGGCGCTCAAAAATCGGTACCTCGAGCTCGGCTTCGAGCTTTTTGATGGCCACCGACAGCGTGGGCTGCGACACCGAGCAGACCTCGGCGGCGCGACCAAAGTGCAGTTCTCGGGCCGTGGCCACAATGTATTTGAGTTCGGTCAGTGTCATGCCGCTATTGTGCCGCGCCACGGCGCGGCGTCTTACGCGTCAAGATAGCCCGCGCGCGCACCCAACCAGCGCTGCACGTGGCGCGTAGCCAATTCGGGGTGCTCGGCCAGCAGCCAATCGGCTTGCTCGCGCGCCCATTGGGCCAGCGCGTCGTCGGCCGCGGCGTCGGCAAAGCGCAGCATGCCCGCGCCACTTTGCCGCGAGCCCAGCAACTCACCGGGGCCGCGCAAGCGCAGGTCGGTTTGCGCCAGCACAAAGCCGTCGTGGGTTTGCGCCATGGCTTGCAAGCGCGCACGCGCCACCTCGCCCAGCGGCGCCTCGTACAACAGCACGCACACCGAGGCGGCACTGCCGCGCCCAACCCGCCCGCGCAATTGGTGCAGCTGGCTTAGGCCAAAACGCTCGGCGTGCTCAATCACCATCAGCGAGGCGTTGGGTACGTCCACCCCCACCTCAATGACGGTGGTGCTTACGAGCACGCGCAGCGTGCCGGCAACAAAGGCGTCCATCATGGCTTTTTTTTCGCCCGCCGTTTGGCGGCCATGCAGCAAGCCCACGGGGCCGGCGTGGGGGCTGGGGGGCTGGCCTTCGCCCGGTAACGGCTGGCCTAAGGCTTGGGCCAGTTCCTGATACACCTGCGTGGCGTGCCGCAAGTCAAGCGCCTCGCTTTCTTCAATTAAGGGGCACACCCAGTAGGCTTGCCGCCCGGCCTCGAGTTGGGCACGCAGCCGGGCCATGAGCTCGTGGCGACGGCGCGCCTCCACCACCTTAGTCACCACTGGGGTGCGCCCGGGGGGCAGCGTGTCGATGGTGGAGATGTCCAGGTCAGACAACAAGGTCATGGCCAAGGTGCGCGGAATGGGGGTGGCGGTCATCATCAGCAGGTGCGGCTGCTCACCGCGGGCGGTTTTTTGTCTTAACGTTAGCCGCTGGGCCACGCCAAAGCGGTGTTGCTCATCCACCACCACCAAGCCAAGCCGGGCAAACTGCACGTCGTCTTGAATCAATGCTTGCGTGCCCACCACCAGCGCGGCTTGCCCGGTGTGCACCTGGGCTTGCATGGCGCGACGCTCGGCCTTGCCCTGCGCGCCAATTAGCCACGCCACCGTTTGCCCGCGCGCGGCCAGCAGCGGCTCAAGCCACTGCGTGAGCTTAACGAAATGCTGGCGCGCCAAAATTTCAGTCGGTGCCATTAAGGCGCACTGCGCCCCGGCCTCGATGGCCACACACGCGGCCAGCGCGGCCACCACGGTTTTGCCGCACCCCACGTCGCCTTGCAACAGGCGGTGCATGGGCACGTCGCGCGCCAAGTCGGTGGCAATTTCGCGCAGCACGCGGGTTTGCGCATCGGTAAGGGCAAACGGCAGTTGTTGCATAAGCGCTTGCACCAAACCTTGGCGTGCGCTGGCGCGCAAGGCCATGGCGTGTTGGCTTTGCCGGGCGGCACGGGCGCGGCGCTGGGCAATGAGTTGGGCCAGCATTTCCTCGGCCTTTAGACGCTGCCAAGCCGCGTGCTGGCGGTTTTGTAGTGCCTCGGTGGGCGCATCCGGCGGGGGTTGATGCAAAAAGTTCAAGGCGCGGCGCAGCGTCCAGTGGGCATCCAGCCCCAAGGCGTGCCAGCACGCGGGGGGCAACACCTCGTCAATGGCCGCGCGCGCCAGCGCACCGGCCACGGCTTTGCGCAAATACGCTTGCGGCAGTTCTTGGGTGGTGGGGTACACCGGGGTGAGGGCTTGCGCCAGCGGCTCGGTGGGGTCACGCAGCTGCGGGTGCACCATTTCGTGGCCCCGCGCGCTGCGGCGCAACTCGCCGCGTACGCGCACGCGCCGCCCCACCGGCCAGGCTTTTTGCTGACTCGGAAAAAAATGCAAAAAGCGCAGCGCGCAGCGAACTTGCCCGTCGTCTACCCACAGCAGCCACTGGCGGCGGCCGCGAAACACCACCTCGCTGGCCACCACCTCGGCTTCAAACTGCAGCGTGCTGCCCACCTGCGCGTGCGCCAGCGGGGTAAGCTGGGTTTCGTCTTCGTAGCGCAGCGGCACGTGCAAGGCCAAGTCAATGGGTTGCACCAGCCCCAAGCGGCGCATGGCACGCTGCGGTGCGCTCAATCGCGAGGGAGCAGGCGGCGACGAATCGGCCGCGGCGCGACGTGAAGTGGGCATGGGACAATTGTGCCCTGCCCCGAGTGCTGCCGTGAACCTTCACCACCTAGACGCCTACGACTACGCCCTACCGCCCGAGCTGATTGCGCAAAGCCCGCCACCGCAACGGCGCGATGCGCGCTTGCTCGATGGCCGTGGCCCCCAGCCACGCGATGGCCAATTTGCTCAGCTGCCGGGCATGCTCGGCGCCGGCGACGTGCTGGTGCTTAACGACACCCAAGTGCTCAAGGCCAGGCTGTGGGGACAAAAAAGCAGCGGCGGCAACGTGGAGATGTTGATCGAGCGCGTGCTGCCGGGCACGGGCCACGAGGCCGCGGTGCATCTGCGCGTCAGCCGCAAGCCCAAGGTGGGCGAGGTGGTGCAACTGGCGCCGCAGCCGCACGCCGCACCGGGGGCGTATTCGGCGCAGGTGCTGGGGCGCTGGCCACAGGCCGATGGGGCCTTGTTTTGGCTGCGCTTTGACGCGCCGGTGGCGCAAGTGATGGCGCACATGGGCCACGTGCCACTGCCGCCCTACATTGCCCATGCCGACACCGAGGCCGACGCACAGCGCTACCAAACCGTGTTTGCTAAAAACCCCGGCGCGGTGGCCGCACCCACGGCGGCGCTGCATTTTGACCAAGCCATGCTGCACACGCTGCAAGCCCAGGGGGTGGAGGTGGCCTACGTGACGCTGCACGTAGGTGCTGGCACCTTTGCCCCGGTTAAGTCGCCCGACATTCGGCAACACACCATGCACAGCGAGTGGTACCAGGTACCCGAGGCCACCCAAGCGGCCCTGGCGCGCTGCCGCGCCCGGGGCGGGCGGGTGGTGGCCGTGGGCACCACCAGTGTGCGCACACTCGAGAGCTGGGCCCGCACCGGCGCCGCTGAGGGCGACACGCGCTTGTTTATTACCCCGGGTTTTGCCTTTGTGTGGGTGGACTGGCTCATTACAAATTTTCATTTACCCAAAAGCAGTTTGATGATGCTGGTCAGCGCCTTGGCCGGCCACGACCACGTGATGCGGCTCTATGCGCACGCCGTGGCACAGCGCTATCGGTTTTTTAGTTACGGTGACGCCATGCTGCTGCAGCGAGCCCAACCTTTGGCATAACCTGGCTTTTTACAATCATCGGCTATGGGCATTTTTCATACCACCGCGCAAGACCCCGCAAGCCACGCCCGCTGCGGTGTGCTGCAGTTGGCCCATGGGACGGTACACACGCCAGTATTTATGCCCGTGGGCACCTACGGCACGGTCAAGGGCGTCACCCCGCGCAGCCTGCACGACATGGGCGCGCAAATAATTTTGGGCAACACGTTTCATTTGTGGTTGCGCCCCGGGCTGGAGGTGGTGCAAACCTTTGGTGGCTTGCACGACTTTGAGCAATGGCAGCGCCCCATCCTGACCGACTCGGGCGGCTTTCAAGTGTGGAGCCTGGGGGCAATGCGACGCATCACCGAAGAAGGTGTGCACTTTGCCTCGCCCATCAACGGGGACAAGCTGTTTTTGTCGCCCGAAGTCAGCATGCAAATTCAAACCACGCTCAACGCCGACGTGGTGATGCAGCTCGACGAATGCACCCCCTACCTGGCGCTGGAGGGCAAAAACAAGGGGCAAGTGATTACCGAAGACGCGGCACAACAAAGCATGGCGCTGAGCCTGCGGTGGGCCCAGCGCTGCCGCGACGCAATGCAGGCCTTAGGCAACCGCAACGCGTTGTTTGGCATTGTGCAAGGCGGTATGTTTGAAGCGCTGCGCGAAGCCTCGCTCGAGGGTTTGCAGCGCCTTGACTTTGACGGCTTGGCCATTGGCGGGCTAAGCGTGGGAGAGCCCAAAGAGGACATGCGCCGGGTGCTGGCGCACGTGGCCCCGCGCATGCCGGCCAACAAACCGCGCTACCTTATGGGTGTGGGCACGCCCGAAGATTTGGTTGAAGGCGTGGCCCAAGGCGTGGACATGTTTGACTGCGTGATGCCCACGCGCAACGCGCGCAATGGCCACTGGTTTACGCGGTACGGCGACCTTAAGATTCGCAACGCCCGCCACCGGCACGACACCGGCCCGGTTGACCCCAGCTGCGGTTGCTACGCTTGCCACGGCCAGCCCGATGCGCACGGCAGCAGCCACGGCGGCTTTAGCCGCGCGTACCTGCATCACCTAGACCGGTGTGGCGAAATGCTCGGCGCAATGCTGGCGAGCACTCACAACCTGCACTACTACCTCAACCTGATGCAAGAGATGCGCCAAGCGATTGCGCAAGGCAACTTTGCGACATGGCGCCAGCGCTTTCACGCCGAGCGCGCACGCGGGGTGTAACGGTGTGCGCCGCGCGCAGGCTACTGAAACGCCAGCAACACCCCGGTGTAGCCGTACAGGTGACGGTAGCCAATTTCGCCACCGGCAAAAAAGCCAACCACGGGCACGTCACCCAGCGCGTGGCGCACGATTTTCATTTCGGCGTGCGGCGCCCCAAAGTGCGGGCCGCCACGCCCGGCACAACTGACGTACACCGCGCCGCGTAAGCCGCCGCCACCGGCGTCGGGGTCTTCGGCTTCGTCACGCAGTTCGGCGCATACCCGCATCAAATCGGCCCGCGCGGCGCTGGCGTCGCGTCGGCAAAAGTGCAAGGTGTCGCCCACCAAGGCATGGTCGCCAATGGCTACCCCGCGGTTGTTCACGTCTAGGCCAATCACGTGGCGCACGCGGGTTTGGGCGCCAAACTGCCCCACCCGGCGCGCCAGCAGCACCTGCGCGCGCTCTTGCGCGTTGCTGGCGGTGGCGCCTTGGTAAGCGGCCGACTCCAGCCCCACCAAGGTGTTGCGCAGCACCGGCATCAGGCGGGCGGGCTCGGACATGTCCAGCCCCAGGTCTTGCAGCAACACACGCAGCGCAGGCCGGTTGTCTAGCGACAACACCACGTTGCCGTGCACCGCCGTTACCTCGTGCGCTGGCCCCACCGGTGTGCAGCCTTGCGTCACGCGCGCGGTAAGCGCCACCTGCGCCCCAAACCCCACCCCGCTGAGGCCGCTTTCCCACACGGCTTGCGCCTCAGCGCCCGAGACAGCCCATTGCAGCGCCTGGTCTCGACTGGAGAGCAAGCCACCAAATACCACGCGTTGGGCGGTACGGTCGGCCAGTTCACCAATCAGTCCATCCAAATCGGGGGTGGCGCCATCGGCATGCACCAAGGCGGTGTGCACAGGCGAATCGGCGTGTTGGCTGGGCAGCGGCGCGCGCCCGTGAAAGGTGCGCACGGCGTGCGCGGGCACGTCGCACAGCATCACCACCAGCGCGGGCTCGTCCCAGTATTCAACCTCGGTGGCCAAAATGCCCACCCCTGTGGTGCCCGCCCAATGCGCCACGTTGGGAAAGGCCGCGCGCAAACCGGCCAACAAGGCCTCGGCCTCACCGGCAAGGCGGTCGGTGATGTAAACCAAGCCCAGCGCCGGGGTGGGCCCATGCTGCAAGCGGTGCTTGGGCAGCACCATGTGGGCGCGCAATTGGGCCACCACCAAGCCAAGCGCCATGTCCCACTGCGGGTGAACGGCGTGGGCGTGAACAAACATGCGGGTGAAGCCGCCGGTTAACCGCTGGTGCGCGGCTTGCGCGCGGTTTTGGGGCGGGTGGTGCGACCGGCGGCGACCTCGCTGGGTGGCTGCATGCTTTGCAGGGTGGCGAGGGTCATTTTTTGTACTTCAAGCGTTTGAATGCTGGTGCCCAGCATCTTGGCATTTTGCTCAAGCCAAAACTGCACGGTGCGCAAGTCGCGGATGCGCTTGTCCAGTTCTTCCACGTCCATGGTGGGGGTGAGCCAACTGGCCATGCCGGGTACGCCGCCGGTTGCCGCAGGGGCGGCTTGTTGCCAGCTTTGCGCGGCTTGTTGCATGAGGTTTTGAAAAAAGTCCCAGCTCGGCGCAAAGCCACTGGGGTGGGGTTTGGGGTCGGTCATGGCGCGTCCTTGGGTGGCGGTGCGGGGTCGTCAAAGCGCGGCGCGCGGCGCGCGCGCAGCGAAGCTACGCCTTCGCGCACGTCGGGGCCGGCAAAGCCCATAAACTCCAAAGCCAAGCTGGCGTCAAAGGTGGGGCCGGCCATACGCAGCCAGTTGTTAAGCGCGTATTTGGTCCAGCGCACGGCCGTGGTGCTGCCTTGGGCCAGGCGCTCGGCCAGTTCGCGGGCTTTGGGCAGCAGCTCGTCATCGGGCACCGCCAAAGACACCAACCCGATGCGCTCGGCCTCGCGTCCGTCCACCGGCTCGCACAACAACAGGTGATACTTGGCCTTGGCCATGCCGCACAACAACGGCCACACCACGGCGGCGTGATCACCGGCGGCCACGCCGAGTCGGGTGTGCCCGTCCACAATTTTGGCGCTGTGGGCCGCCACCGAGATGTCGGCCAGTAACCCGGCCACCAAACCCGCGCCCACGGCCGGGCCGTGCATGGCACTAACCACGGGCTTGTCGCAGTTAATGAGGTTGTACACCAGGTCGCGCGCCTCTTGCCACACCTGGCTGCGCACGTCAAAGTCTTGCGCCATGTCCTGCACCAGCGTCAGGTCGCCGCCGCCCGAAAAACCCATGCCGTCGCCGCGCAGCAACACCGCGCGCACCTTGGGGTCGCGCTGGGCGTCGCGCCAAATGTCGCTGAGTTCGCGGTGCCCCACGTGACCGGCGGTGGGCAGTTTGCCGTTACCGCCGTGCGCGTCGGCGCGCATTTGTACGTCCAGCACGTTGCCGTGGCTGCCGGTGTACGCAATGCGCAGGGTTTGGTAAGCGCTGTAATCCATGGGCGTAATCGGTTGGTTGCTTGCGATTGTGCGCCAAGTGTGCCCCAGCGCGCCAGCGGCGCTAACCCTTAGGCCTGCAGGGGTGCGACCTTTTGGTCAATGGCGCCAAATACGCTTTGCCCGTCCAGGCCCTTCATCTCAATGCGTATGGTGTCGCCAAACTTCATGAACTCGGTGCTGGCCTTGCCGCTTTCAATGGTTTCAATGGCGCGGCGCTCGGCAATGCAGCTGTAGCCGTTGGCCCAGTCTTTGTTGCTCACCGTGCCGCTGCCCACCACGCTGCCGGCACGCACGTTACGCGTTTTGCAAATATGGGCAATGAGTTGGCCAAAGTGAAAGGTCATCTCTGGCCCCGCCTCGCACATGCCTACCTTGCGTCCATTCCACGTGCTTTGCATCACCAGATGCACCCGGCCGTCGTGCCAGGCCTCGCCGATTTCGTCGGGTGTCACGGCCACTGGGCTAAACGCAGTGGCCGGCTTGCCCTGAAAAAAGCCAAAGCCTTTGGCCAATTCGTCCGGAATCAAGCGGCGCAGCGACACGTCGTTGGCCAACATGATCAGGCGCACGCCTTCAAGCGCTTGTTCAGGCGTGCTGGCCATGGGCACGTCACCAGTAATCACGGCCACCTCGGCTTCAAAGTCGATGCCATGGTCTTCGCTGCGGCAAACAATGGGGTCGCAAGGGCCCAAAAAGTCGTCGCTGCCGCCTTGGTACATCAGCGGGTCGTGGTAAAAGCTCTTGGGCACGGCGCTGTCGCGCGAGCGGCGTACCAGCTCCACGTGATTGATATAGGCCGAGCCATCGGCCCACTGGTAGGCGCGGGGCAGCGGGGCAGCGCACTGGCGCGGGTCAAACGCAAAGGCGTGCCGGGCTCGGCCCTGGTTTAACGTCACCGACAAATCGTGCAGCTGTGGCGCCACAAAGTTCCAATCGTCCAGCGCTTGCTGCAGCGTGCCCGCCACGCCCGTGGCGTAGTGCGCGGTGCTTAAATCGCGCGACACCACCACCAATTGCCCATCGCGCGAGCCGTCTTTGTAGGTTGCTAATTTCATTGTGTGACCTCACCTGTTTTGAATTACGCTTGGTAAAATTCGTTCAACCATGCAGAAAAACAATCATACTACGGTGGCGCGCTCCGGTATCCAGTCGGTCGAGGTAGGTTACGGGCTGATCGCCGCCATGGCCGCCGCACCCGGGCCGCTGATGCTGCGCGACGTGGCGCGTGCCGCTGACATGAGTGCGGCCAAAGCGCACCGCTACTTGGTGAGCTTTCAGCGCCTGGGCTTGGTGGCGCAAGACCCGCAAAGCCGCTACGCCTTGGGGCCGGTGGCGTTGCGCTTGGGTTTGGCGGCGCTGTCTCAGGTTGACGCGGTGCAGCTGGCGCGTCAGCGCATTCCGCAATGGCTTACCCAATGGGGCCACACGGTGGCCTTGGCGGTGTGGGGCAACCACGGGCCCACCATGGTGCACTGGGCCGCTGCGCCCAACGGCGTGCATGTGGCGCTGCGCCTGGGCGACGTGATGCCGCTGCTGCACTCGGCCACGGGGCGCTGCTTTTTGAGCTTCATGCCCCCCGACGACCGCAACGCCAGCACCCAACAAACCTTGTTGCAAGCCGAGCTGCGTGCGGCGCCCGCAAGCACGGCGCCACGCACCCCCAATGTGGACACGCTGGTGGCGCAAACCCGCCAAGCCGGCATTGCCAGCGTGCAAAACACCCTAATTCCGGGCGTCAGCGGCCTGTGCGCGCCGGTGTTTGACTCGCAGGGGCACTTGGCGCTGGGCGTGGTCACGCTGGGAGACAGCACGCGCTTTGACGCCACCGCCGACGGCGCATTGGCACAACAAGTCAAGCGGGCGTGTGCCACGCTCAGCGCCGACATCGGTTACCGCCCCTTGGACGCCTAACATGCCGGCGCCCCCGCTTGTTACCCGTCGCCGCAGCCTGGGGCTGCTGGGTGCCAGCGCCTTGCTGTGGCACCGCATGGGCTGGGGTGCGGCGGCCTGGCCGCCGTCGATGGCGCTGACCTACCAAATCGACGGGCAAAGTGGCGCCGTGCCTTACCGCGCCCAAGGCACGCTGCATTGGCAGCATGGCGGTGGGCGCTACCTGGCGCGGCTGCAAGTAAAAGTGCTATGGCTTAGCCGCGAGCAAACCAGCCAGGGTGCGCTTGGCGATTGGGCACCCTCACCGCAACGCTTCACCGACAGCAAAGGCCAAGGCGCACAGGCGCGCTTTGACCCGGCCTTGGGCACCGTGCATTACAGCCACGGCGGCCAGGCGCCATGGCAGCCCGCCATGCAAGACGAAATCAGCCTCTACCTGGCGCTGGCCATGGCGCAGCAGCGCCACTCCGGCCAGCCGTGGCAAGGCTGGGTAAGCAGCGCGCGGGGTGCAAGCCTGTGGGTGTTTGACGCGCTTGCGCCCAGCACTGAGTCCACCCCCAGCGGCACGTGGCAAACGCAGCCCATGCGCCGGCTACCCAGGCGCGAGGGAGACACGCTGGCCACCCTATGGCTGGCGCCCAAACTGCACGGCTTGCCGGTGCGCGTGCAATTGCAAGACGCGCAAGGCGACCGCGTAGACCAACGCTTGCTGCGCTATACCCCTTTGCCCGCGCTGGGTGCTTGAAAAGCGGCTATATTGGCCCCATCTGCCACCGTGGTGCACGAGATGGAGAAGCTTGCATGATCATGTTGTACGACTCGGAATCGTTTTCGGTGCTACACGTACTCCCCAACGAGGAGGACGCCAAGCCCGAAACCCCCAGCCTACCCCGGCTGGGTTTTGAAATCGTCGACAAA
>JALRBF010000258.1 GCA_023262365.1 Burkholderiaceae bacterium | reverse complement strand
CATGCCTTGCATGATGTCCTGCACAATGGCCTGCGGCGGTTCATGCCGTGGGTTGTCGCTGGTCAGCACCACCACATGGGCAAAGGCTTGCGCGGCTTGGCCCATGAGCGCACGCTTGCTTCGGTCGCGGTTGCCGCCGCAGCCAAACACACACCACAGGCGCCCGCCACGCGCCTTGGCCACTGGCTGCAAGGCTTGTAAAGCCTGCGTCAAGGCGTCTGGGGTGTGGGCGTAGTCCACCAATACCAGTGGCCGGCCCGGCCCGGGCCACACCGGTTGCATGCGCCCGGGCACCGGGGGCAAGCGCGGCAGCACCGCCACGGCCTGCTCCCAAGGCACGTCCAGCGCGCGCAAACTGGCCAACACCGCCAGCCGGTTGCGCACATTGAATGCACCCATCACCGGCCAATGGGCGGTGGCCTCGGCCCGCAAGGCCCCGTCGGCGTCGCGCTCGACCAATTGCACGGTCACGCCGTGCGCGTCCACCCGTTCGCTCACACTGGCCAGGCGGGCGCTGGGGTGGCACGAGGCGTAACTCCACACCGGCAGATGCAACAACTCCGCCGCTAACCCCTGCCCCTGGGCATCGCCCACGTGCACCACGGCGGCCTGCAAACTGGGCCATTCAAACAAGCGCCGCTTGGCTTGCCAATAGCTGGCCATGTCGCCATGAAAATCCAAGTGGTCTTGGCTGAAGTGGGTGTACACCGCCAACCGCACCCGCACCGCCTCAAGACGCGATTGCGCCAAGCCAATCGACGAGGCCTCCATGACGCACGCGGCGGCTCCTTGGTCGCGCAGCGCAGCCAGCGTGGCTTGCAGTTGCAGCGCATCGGGCGTGGTTAGGGGGTTGGGCTGTAGCGCCTCGGGCCAGCCCTGGCCCAAGGTGCCAATCAGCCCGCTGCGCTGCTGCAGCGCGCTCAGCGCATGCGCCAACCACCACGCCACGCTGCTCTTGCCGTTGGTTCCCGTCACCGCCGCCACCATCAGGCTGGCGCTGGGTTGTTGATAAAACGCATCGGCCACCGCGCTGGCCTGCGCTTGTAAGCGCGGCAAACACGCCACCGGCCAGTGGGCCGACCAATCGGGCGGCCACGCCTGGGCTGGGGCGCTGGCCGCATCAATCAGGGCCGCGGCCGCACCGCGCGCCATGGCCTGGGGCACAAAGCGCGCGCCGTCGTGTTGCGCACCAGGCCATACCGCGAGACCATCGCCAGGCGCAATGGTTTGGCTGCTGCCGCGCAAGGCCAAGCATCCGCGCGCGCGTAACCAAGCCGCGGCCTCGGCTGGCTGGGTGCAGGCCAGCGCAGCGCTCAAGCCGCGCTCCCCGTGGCTGCCGGGGGCGGTGTGGCATCGGGCGGCACACCCAGCACACGCAAGGTTTGTTGCGCCACCTCGGCAAACACCGGCGCGGCCACCTGCCCACCGTAAATTTTTCCGTCACCGGGCTCGTCAATCATCACCGCCACCACAATGCGCGGGTCGGTGGCCGGTGCCACCCCCACAAAAAACGCGCGGTATTTGGCAAGGTACTTGCCCCCCACCACCTTGCGCGCGGTGCCGGTTTTGCCCGCCACGGTGTAGCCCGAGGTTTGGGCCCGCTCACCGGTGCCGCCGTGTTGCGCGACCAGCTGCAGCATGCCGCGTACCTCTTGCGCCACATGGGCCGAAAACACCCGTGTGCCCTGCGCCGGGCCGGTGGCTTTGAGCAACGTCACGGGCAACCACTGCCCGTTGGTGGCAAACACGGTGTAGGCCTGCGCAAGCTGAAACAACGAGGCCGACAAGCCATAGCCGTAGCTCATGACGGCCTTGTCAATCGGGCGCCAGCCGTCGGGGTCGCGCAAGGTGCCGGCCACCACCCCTGGAAACGGTACGCGGGGTTTTTGCCCCAAGCCCACATCGGCGTAGACCCGCCACATGGCGTGGGCTTGCAGTTGCTGCGAAATTTTGACCATGCCCACGTTGCTGGACTTTTGAATGATCTCGCGCACCGTGAGCTCGCCCATGGGGTGCGCGTCCCGAATCGGTCGCCCCGTCACCACGATGCGCCCAGGCGCGGTCTCAAACAGCGTATCGGGCTGCACCACCCCTTGCTGCAAGGCCAACGCCACCATCAGCGGCTTAACGGTTGAACCCGGCTCAAAGGTGTCGGTTAGTGCGCGGTTGCGCAGCCCATCGCCCACGCGCTGGGCCCGGTCTTGCGGGTCGTAGCTGGGGTAGTTGGCCAGCGCCAGCACCTCGCCGGTGCGGCTGTCGAGCACGACCGCGCTGCCCGCGCGTGCTTGGTGCCGAGTGACCGCGCGGCGCAGCTGGTCGTAAGCCACAAACTGCACCCGGCTGTCCAGCGCCAGCGTCACATCACGGCCATTGGTGGCTGGCACCACGTCGCGCATGTCCTCTACGATACGGCCAAAGCGGTCACGAATCACGCGACGTGACCCGGGCACGCCGCGCAAACGCTTGTCTAGGGCACGCTCCAAGCCTTCGGCGCCCTCGCCGTCTATGTTGACAAAACCCAGCACGTGCGCGGTGGCCGCGCCCTCGGGGTATTCGCGCCGGTATTCGCGCGAGACGTGCACACCCGGCATGTTCAGCGCCTTGATGCGCTCGCCCAGGGCCTCGTCCATGTGCCGCGCCAAATAGGTGTAACGCTTGCCCGCTTGGGTTAACTTGGCGCGCAGCGCTGCAGGCCGTTGGCCCAACACCCGCGCCAGCGCCGCGACCTGCGGATGGCGCGGATCGGCGTTTTCAACCGCCACGCTGGCCGAGGGCACGCTGGTGGCCAAGATCAGGCCGTTACGGTCAAGCAATCGGCCGCGATTGGCTGGCAACTCCAGCGTGCGGGCGTAGCGGTTTTCGCCCTGTCGCTGCAAAAACGCGTTGTCCACCACCTGCACGTAAGCCGCGCGCGCGCCCAGCACAGCAAACGCCACGGCCATGCCGGCAAGCAACAAGCGCCCACGCCAAACCGGCGTGGGGCTGGCCAACAACGGGCTGGCGCTGTAGGTGATGCCGCTGCGTTGGCCGCGTCGTGCCATCAGTTACCACCCGCTGGCGTAGGTTGCAGGTACAGGGTGCGGCTGGGGTCGGGCGCGCGCATGCCCAGCTTGTCTTCTGCCACGCGCTGCACGCGCGAGGCCGCAGCCTCGGTGCGGCGCTGCGCGCGCAGCGCCTCATGTTCAATCGCCAATTCGCGTTGCTGACGCTGTGCCCGGTCTACCGCGGTGTACAGCTGGCGCGATTCGTACTGCACCTGCACCACACCCAAGGCGGTAAGCAAACATGCCACCAGCAGCAACAGGTCGATGCGCGTCATGCCGCGGCCTCGGTGCGCTCGGCCACGCGCATGACGGCGCTGCGCGCGCGCGGGTTTTGCGCGCGTGCCACCGCACTGGGCATTACCCGCCCGCACAGCTTGAGCGGCATGGCGCGCGGTAGGGTAACCGGGGCCCGTCGATCAACCGTCTCGCGTGCGTGCTGCTGCATGAAGCGCTTGACCATGCGGTCTTCGAGCGAGTGAAAACCAATCACAACCAAACGCCCGCCCGGCTTGAGCACCTTCAGGCTGGCCTGCAAGGCGTGTTGCAACTCGTCGAGCTCGCCGTTGATGTGGATGCGTAAGGCCTGAAAGGTGCGCGTGGCCGGGTCTTTGCCTGGCTCGCGCGATTTCACCTGGCGCGCCACCAAGGCCGCCAACTCGGCGGTGCGGGCAAAGGCGCCATGGCTTTGCCGATGACGGTCAATGGCCCGGGCAATCGAGGCAGCAAATCGCTCCTCGCCGTAGTCGCGTAGCACCCGGGTGATGTCGCTGACCTCGGCGCGTAACAACCACTGCGCCACCGACTCCCCTTGGCTGTTGTCCATGCGCATGTCCAGCGGCCCGTCGTGGCGAAACGAAAACCCGCGCGCGGCATCGTCAAGCTGCGGCGAGCTCACCCCCAAGTCCATCAGCAAGCCGTCCACGCTGGCCGTGGGCCAATCGGCCAGTTGCGCAAAGCCCACGTGGTGCACCTCAATGCGGCCATCGTCTTGCGCCCAGGCTCGGGCGTGTGCAACGGCTTGCGGGTCTTTGTCCAACACGTGCAAACGCGCCCGCGGCCCCAGCCGCGCAAGCAACGCGCGGGCGTGACCACCCCGCCCATAGGTGGCGTCAACGTAGCAGCCATCGGGCTTAACGGCCAAGGCCTCAATCGCCTCGTCGCGCAGCACCGTTACGTGAGTCCACTCACTGGCCAGGGTCAAGCCAAGCTCCTAGAACGAAAAATCTTGAAACACATCGGGCATGTCGGCTTGCATGGCTTGCGCCTCTTGCTCGGCGTAGCGCGCCGCGTCCCACACCTCAAAGTGGTTACCCATGCCCAGCAGCACCACCTCGCGCTGCAGGCCAGCGGCGGCCCGCAACTCCGGCGCGATCAGCACGCGCCCGGTGCCGTCCATGTCCACGTCTTGGGCATTGCCCAAAAATATGCGCTTCCACCACTGCGCCTGCATGGGCAGCGCCGCGATGCGCCCGCGAAAGTGTTCCCACTCGGGGCGCGCAAACAACATCAAACAGCCATGCGGGTGCTTGGTCAGCGTGACCCGACCCTGCGCGTTGGCCGTAAGTACCTCGCGGTGCCGCGTTGGCACCGACAAGCGGCCCTTGCCGTCTAGCGTGATGGATGAGGCGCCCTGAAACATATCCTTCGGAAGACTCGCAAAAATCCCACAATATTGCACTTTTTTGCACTGTAGCAGGATTTTGCGCAAAAGGAACCCATGGAGCGCAAAAAGAATAATTAAATCAAAGACTTAGCTGGTGTTTTGGGATTCCATTTCGAATCTAAATTGTTGAAAAATTAACAACTTACACTAACTAGTACAGGTAATTTAGAGGATTTGTGCCCCGAGTCCCAACGCAGGCACGGCCACCCACCTGCCCCCAGTGGGGGCAGGCCAAGCCAGCGGGCACCGCCAGCCGGCGGCTAATCGCCGTAGAGTTTTTGCTTGAGCTCGCGGCGCTGCTGCGCCTCGAGCGACAAACTCGCCGTGGGGCGCGCCAGCAAGCGTCCCACACCGATGGGCTCGCCGGTTTCCTCACAGTAACCGTACTCGTCGGCGTCGATGCGACTGATGGACTGCTGGATTTTTTTAAGCAGTTTGCGCTCGCGGTCCCGCGTGCGCAACTCCAGCGCGTGCTCCTCTTCAATGGTGGCGCGGTCCGCCGGGTCGGGCACGACCACGGTTTCCTCGCGCAAGTGCTCGGTGGTTTCGCCGGCATTGGCCAAGATGTCGGCACGCAGTTGCTCGAGCCGGCGACGGAAGAAGGCCACCTGTACGTCGTTCATGTACTGGGCGTCGGGCATGGCCAAGATGTCGGCGTCCTCGAGTTGTTCCAGCGGTTTGGTCTTCCAGTGGTTGACGCGCTTGGGGTCGATTTTGATGGGTTTGGGGGTGGGGTAGGCCATGGATGGGTGGGAATCGGAAGCCATTGGCTTGCGCGGTTGAACGATGGGCGGCGGCGGCGCCTGCAGCCCACCACGCTTGCGAGCGGGCTTGGGCGCTTGGGCACGCGGCGCGGCCGCCACGTTGACAGGAGCCGTCTTTTTGGCTGCAGTGGTCTTTTGGATGGGCGTTGCGGCTTTTTTGGCCGTAGCCGCCTTCTTTACGGGAGCCGCCTTTTTGGCTGCAGTGGCTTGCCTTACTGGCGTGGCTTTTTTGGCAGGGGTCGCTGGTTTTTTGGCTGGAGCTGCCTTTTTGGTTGGGGCTTGTTTCGTAGCCGGGGCGGCCTTTTTGACGGGTACAGCTTTTTTGGTTGGTGCGGCTTTTTTGGTTGGTGCGGCTTTTTTGGTTGGTGCGGCTTTTTTGGCTGGTGCCGCCT
>JALRBF010000194.1 GCA_023262365.1 Burkholderiaceae bacterium | reverse complement strand
CAGCTCCAGGGTTTGCTCACCGCGCTGAATCTGCCAGCGCATTGTGCCGTTGCTGCGCACGATGCGCTGGCGCAAGTCGGCGGCGTCGGCCACCGCTTGGCCGTCTACCTGCGTCACGCGGTCCCCCACCTGCACCCCGGCGCGCGCCGCGGCGCCCTGGGGCACCACCTGCTGCACCGTGGCCGAGGCGTAGGGCAAGGCCACGCCCAGCTGGTTGAGTGTGGCGGCGTTGGGGTCGGCGCCTTGCAGGCGGCTCACGCGCAAGCGCAACTGCTGGTTGGCGCCGTCGGCCCGTTGCACCCACCAATCCACGTCACGGCCCTGCACCAGCGCGTCCACCATCAGCAAGCGCAGCCCTGCCAAACTGTTCACGGCCTCGGGCGCGCGGCCTTGAATCGCGGCCATACTCACCCGGTCTTGCGCCTGCACACCGGCTTGTTGCGCCACGCTGCCCGGTGGTGGCGTGGCCAGCACCGGGGCCCAGCCTTGCAGCCCTCCCCAGGCCAAGATGGCGTAAAGCAGCACGGCCAGCAGCGCATTGGCCAGCGGCCCGGCGGCCACAATGGCCGCGCGGGCGGCCAAGGGTTGGCGGTTAAACGCACGCGGTTGCTCGGCTGGCGCCACCGGGCCGTCCCCCTCGTCCAGCATGCGCACGTAGCCACCCAGCGGAATCCAGCCAATGACCCACTCGGTGCCATCGGCGCCCAACTTGCGCCGCCACAACGGCCGGCCGAATCCAACCGAGAACCGCAGCACCTTCACACCAAGCCATTTGGCCACGCGGTAATGCCCGTACTCATGAATGGTGATGAGCAAACCCAAACCAAAAACAAAGGCCAGCACCGTCACCGCGCACTCCCCAACCGCGTCACCCAGGTTTGCGCCAGTTCGCGGGCGCGCGCGTCAATTGCTTGCAGGGCCTCAAGGCTGTCCGGGGGTTGATAGGTCAACGCATCGAGCGTTTGCCGATTGACGCGCGCGATGTGGGTAAAGCTCAGGCGTTGCTGCAAAAACGCGGCCACCGCCACCTCGTTGGCGGCGTTAAGCACAGCGGTGGCGCCCTCTGGCATGGCAAGGGCCTGCCAGGCCAGCGGCAGGCACGGAAAGCGCTGGGGGTCGGGCGACTCAAAGGTCAAACTGCCCAAGGCCGAAAAATCAAGCGGCGCCGCGCCCGAGGCCATGCGTTGCGGCCACGACAAGCCGTAGGCAATGGGCACGCGCATATCGGGGGTGCCCAGTTGGGCCACCACCGAGCCGTCGTGGTACTGCACCATGGAGTGCACCACACTTTGCGGATGAATCACCACCTCAATGCGCGCCGGCGGTATGGCAAACAAGTGGTGCGCCTCAATTACCTCCAGCGCCTTGTTCATCATGGTGGCCGAGTCCACTGAAATCTTTTGCCCCATGACCCAGTTGGGGTGCGCCACGGCCTCGGCCGGGGTCACTGCCGCTAAGGTGGCCGGGTCGCGTTGTCGAAACGGCCCCCCGGATGCGGTCAAAATAATTTTCTCCACGCGTTCGGCCCATGTGGTCGCGTCGTCGGGTAAAGACTGAAACACCGCCGAATGCTCGCTGTCGATGGGCAACAGCGTGGCCCCGCCTCGCGCCACGGCGTCCATGAACCAACGCCCTCCCACCACCAGCGCTTCTTTGTTGGCCAGCATCAGCCGCTTGCCCGACTCGGCCGCGGCCAGGCATGGTGCCATGCCGGCGAACCCCACAATGGCCGCCATCACCGCGTCCACCGGCTCGGCGCTGGCTACCTGACACAAGGCTTGAGGCCCGTGCGCCACACGGGTGGACAAACGCTGGGCACGCAACTGCTCGGCCAGCGCGGTGGCGGCGGCCTCATTGGCCATGACCGCCCACACCGGGCGAAACTGCGCGCACTGCTGCACCATGCGCTCCACCTGGGTGGCCGCCGTAAGGGCATACACCCCAAAGCGTTGGGGGTGCCTGGCCACCACGTCCAGCGTGTTTTGCCCAATCGAACCGGTGGAGCCGAGGATGGTGAGTTGGGCGTAGGCAGGGAGCGTTTGCATCAGCCGATTTATAGCACCAGCCAAAGCGCCACGGGCATCAGGGGCAGCAGCGCGTCCAGCCGGTCGAGTACGCCACCGTGGCCCGGCAACAAGGCGCTTGCGTCTTTCACGCCGGCACTGCGCTTGACCATGGACTCGAACAAGTCCCCCATCACCGTCACCGCCGCCAAGCCCAGCCACACCAGCAGCGCCCACGCCACCCCCTGCTCAGCGGCGTATGCGTAAACCGTTGGTCCCCATTGGCCTTGAGGGTCAAACCAAGCCAACCACGCCCAGGCCCACAGACATACCCCTACGGCGCCACACGCCACGCCTTCCCATGTTTTACCTGGGCTGATGCGGGGCGCCAGCTTGCGCTTACCCCACAGGCGCCCGCCCCCGTACGCCAAGCTGTCGGCCACCCACGCAATGGTGAGCACCGAAACCAAAAACGCCGGCCCACGCTGGTGCAACTGCAACAAGCTCCACCAACTGGCCAACAACAACAGCCACCCTCCGCCCAAGCGCCACATGGGCGCCACACGCCACCAATGGCTTGGCCCCCAACGCAAGCCCGCAATCAACGCCAGCAGCCACAGCCAGGCCACAACACCTGCGCCAACGGGGTCGGCAGGCAACGGTCTGACCACCCACCAGGCCGCCACGCACAAAAGCGCTGCCGTAACCGCTGAGGCACGCGAGCGTAAGCCGTTGAGTTTGCCCCACTCCCAGAAGGCCCCGGCCATGAGCAACAGCGCCAGTGCGGCAAACAGCCAAGGCGCGGCAGCAAATAAAGTGGGAAGGGCAACCGCCAACAACACGCCAGCGGTGATGACACGTTGCCTAAGCATGGCAGCGACGGTCACTAGACCGCCATGATGTCCTGCTCTTTGCTGGCAATGATCTTGTCGATCTCAGCGATGTGACGATCGGTGAGTTTTTGTATCTCATCTTGCGCGCGGCGTTCCTCGTCTTCGGAGATGACTTTGTCTTTGACCAGCCGTTTGAAGGCGTCGTTGGCGTCGCGGCGCAAATTGCGCACCGCCACCTTGGCCTGCTCGCCTTCGCCCCGCACCACCTTGGTGAGCTCACGCCTACGCTCTTCGGTCATGGGCGGCATGGGCACGCGAATCAACTCGCCCTGTGCCGCCGGGTTCAGCCCCAAATCGGAGTCACGAATGGCCTTTTCAATTTTGGCGGCCATGTCCTTTTCCCAGGGCGAAACGCCGATGGTGCGTGCATCAAGCAGTGAGACGTTGGCCACCTGCGAGATGGGCAGCTTGGCGCCGTAGTACTCCACTTCAACGGTATCAAGCAGCCCTGGGTTGGCCCGCCCGGTTCGCACTTTTTGCAGGCTTTGCTTGAGCAACGCCAAGGTGTTGTCCATTTTGGACGATGCGTTGCTGCTAATTGTTGCGGTATCGCTCATAAAACCCCCAAGACGTTGGCGTTACACATGCACCAGCGTGCCCTCATCTTGGCCATCGACCACCCGATGCAGCGCCCCAGGCTTGTTGATGGAGAACACGCGAATCGGTAGTTCACGGTCACGACACAAGGCAAACGCGGTAGCGTCCATCACTTGCAAATTGCGATGCATGGCGTCGTCAAAGGTGATGCGGTCGAAGCGAACCGCAGTCGGGTCCTTTTCAGGGTCAGCCGAGTACACCCCTTCAACACGGGTGGCCTTAAGCACGACCTGCGCGCCAATCTCAGCCCCTCGCAACGCCGCGGCGGTGTCGGTGGTGAAAAACGGGTTGCCGGTACCCGCGGCAAACACCACCACCTTGCCCTCTTCCAGGTACTGCAAGGCTTTCGGGCGCACGTAGGGCTCCACCACCTGCTCAATGCTGATGGCCGACATCACCCGGGCCATAACGCCCTGCTTTTCCAGCGCATCGGACAAAGCCAGCGCGTTCATGACAGTGGCCAACATGCCCATGTAATCGGCCGTGGCGCGGTCCATGCCCACCGACCCACCGGCGACACCGCGAAAAATGTTGCCCCCGCCAATCACAATCGCCACCTGCGTGCCGCCGCGTACCACGTCGCCGATTTCGCTGACCATGCGGCCTATCGTGCCTGGATTGATGCCAAACGCATCATCGCCCATCAGGGCCTCACCAGAGAGTTTGAGCAAAATGCGCTTGTATCGAGCCATGGCTGGGTAGGATGGAGTGAAGGCGTGCGTGGCGGATTTACCCTTGGCGAGCCGCAGCGACCTGGGCGGCCACTTCGGCAGCAAAGTCGTCGGCTTTTTTCTCTATGCCCTCGCCGACCACGTACAACGTAAATCCGTACACGGTGGTGTTTTCAGCTTTGAGCATTTGGGCCACGGTTTGCTTGTCGTTTTTTACGAATGGCTGATCCAACAGGCTGACCTCTTTGAGGTACTTGGCCACGGCGCCGTCGATCATCTTGGCGGCAATCTCAGCGGGCTTGCCCGACTCTTGGGCCTTGGCCTTGGCCACCGCACGCTCTTGCTCCACCAACGCGGCAGGCACGTCGGCGCTGGAAAGGGCAACCGGCTTCATCGCCGCCACGTGCATGGCGACGTCGCGCGCGGCCTGCTCGCTGCCTTCGTATTGCACCGTTACGCCAATGCGGGTGCCGTGCAAGTAGCTGGTCACGGCGTGCCCCTGGCTACGCGCCACACGCCGAATGCTCATGTTTTCGCCAATCTTACCAATCAGCCCTTTTCGCGCATCCTCTACCGTGGGGCCAAAACCATCCACGGTAAGGGGCAAGCCCGCCAAGGCATCGATGTCGGCCTGGCCGTGTTGCACAGCCAACTCGGCCACACCTTGGCAAAACGCCATGAAGCTGTCGTTCTTGCTGACAAAATCGGTCTCGCAATTGACCTCGACCATGGCCGCCTCGTTGCCCACGATGGCGCACGCCACCACACCTTCGGCGGTGATGCGGCCGGCGGCCTTACCCGCTTTATTGCCCAGTTTGACGCGCAAAATCTCAACCGCTTTGTCCATGTCGCCATTGGCCTCGGTGAGGGCTTTCTTGCATTCCATCATGGGCGCATCGGTCTTGGCACGCAGTTCGCCCACCATGCTGGCAGTGATTGTCATGGTCTCATCTCTCCACTGGCGCTCGACCCCCGGGATCGAGCGCGGTTGTAAAAAAGGGGCCTTTCAGCCCCGCGGTGACCGGGTTGGCCTTAGGCGCTGGCGTCGCCCTCTTCGACTTCAACGTACTCGTCTTCGCCGGTGACGCTGCGCACCAGTTGGTCGACCGACTGGTTGCGCCCTTCAATGACCGCATCCACCACAGCGCGCACGTACAGCTCGACGGCGCGGGCCGAATCGTCGTTGCCCGGAATGACGTAATCGATGCCCTCGGGCGAGTGGTTGGTGTCCACCACGCCAATCAGCGGCACGCCGAGTTTTTGCGCTTCAGCGATGGCGATTTTGTGGTAACCCACGTCCACCACAAACATGGCGTCGGGCAATGCCGTCATGTCCTGAATGCCGCCGATGTCGCGCTCGAGTTTGTCCACCTCACGCCCTAGAGTGAGCTGTTCTTTTTTGCTCATGTGATCCAAACCAGCCTCTTGCTGCGCCTTGAGATCTTTGAGCCGCTTGATGGAGGTTTTGACGGTTTTGAAGTTCGTCATCATGCCGCCCAACCACCGCTGGGTCACGTAGGGCAAGCCGCCGCGCATGGCCTCGTTGGCAATGATGTCCCGCGACTGGCGCTTGGTGCCCACCAGCAACAAGGTGCCACCATTGGCCGCGAGTTGCTTAACGAACTTGAGCGCCTCTTCAAACTTGGGCAGTGACGCCTCGAGGTTAATGATGTGGATTTTGTTGCGATGGCCGTAAATGTAAGGCGCCATCTTGGGGTTCCAAAACCGCGTTTGGTGCCCAAAATGGACACCGGCTTCTAACATTTCACGCATGGAAACGGACATACTGATTCCTTGTTCACGAGGTTGGGTCTTAGGTCGCCTTACCACCGCACCAAAGTGCAGCACCTGTGCAAAAGCGCCCGCGATTTTGGCCATCCGGCCTCGCGTCTGTGCCCAATGGGGCTACAGCGCTCGGTTTAAGGCCGGCCAAGCCTAACATTGTAGCCCAACCGTCGCTGCCCATGGACGCCGCCGCGCGAGTGTGCCAACATCTGGGGATGCGCGAACACCCCCTACGACAACAACTCGAGCTGGCCCTGGCGGCGGCGCAACAACCCAACGCCCAAGCCACCATGCTCCGTTTGGACGCTGACGACGCCCGGTTGCAGCTTGAGCATGTGCTTGGCCACCCCGAAGGCGCCGCCCTGCCCCTGCGTGGGCAACGCGTTTCAGTCAAAGACCTGTTTGACGTGGCCGGCCAGGTCACGGCCGCCGGCTCGGTGCTACTGGGCGAGGCGCGGGTACCGGTTAAGCCGGCGCCTCACGATGCCACCGTGGTCTCGCGGCTACGCCAGGCCGGTGCGGTACTGATGGGGCGCAGCAACATGAGCGAATTTGCGTACTCGGGGGTGGGCATCAACCCTCACCACGGCACACCCATCAACCCGGCCGACCCCGGGGTGCACCGGGTGCCGGGCGGCTCGTCCAGCGGCGCGGCGGTTTCGGTGGCCTTGGGCATTGCCAACATTGGCCTGGGGACAGACACCGGTGGCTCGCTGCGCATACCGGCGGCGCTTTGCGGGCTGGTTGGGTTCAAGGCCACGGCGGGCCTTGTGCCTCGAGACGGCTGCCTGCCGCTGTCAACCACGCTGGACACGGTGGGTGCCATCACGCGCAACGTTGCCGAGGCCATTGCCGCGCACCGCGTCATGGCGCAGGCCCCTACCCCGCTGCCGCAACCTGCCCCACGGCGACTGGGTATTGCGGGGAGATACTTTCAAGACACCATGGACGACGGGGTCAGCGAGTCCTGGACCCGAGCGCTGCGCTCGCTGCAGGCCGCAGGCCACGAATTGGTTGAACTTGAATTGCCCGAGTTGGACGAGATCGCCGCGCTCAACGCCAGAGGTACGTTATCCGCAGCTGAGAGCTACGCGCTGCATCGCCCGTGGCTGGCCGCGCACCGCGACGCTTACGACCCCCGGGTGCTGGCCCGTATTTTGGGCGGCGAGCACATGCTTGCGGCCGACTACCTCGAACTGCAGCGCGCCCGAGGCGACTGGATCACCCGAATGCAAGCCGCGCTGGTTGGGGTGGACGCCATGATTTCACCCACCACCCCAGTGGTGGCACCGGTGTTGGCCGACATCGCACCTGGGGCCGAGCGCGACGCGGCGTTTAACCGCGTCAACCTGATGCTGTTGCGCAATCCGTCAGCCATCAACTTACTCGATGGCTGCGCGTTATCACTGCCCTGCCACGCGCCACAAGAACTGCCTGTTGGCCTAATGGTTTGGCACGCCGCGCACCACGACGCGGCCGTTTTGGCCATCTCCGCCCAAGTCGAGCA
Organism: Burkholderiaceae bacterium; assembly: GCA_023262365.1. Lineage (GTDB taxonomy): Bacteria > Pseudomonadota > Gammaproteobacteria > Burkholderiales > Burkholderiaceae_C > RS62. Next base: position 1,418 of record JALRBF010000194.1, on the reverse strand, counting down.
GGCGCTGGCGGCGGTGACGCAAGCGGCTTAAGCCCCCATCACAGCAACAGCATTTGCAACACCTGGGTGGCCACCATCAGCACCACAGGCGACAAATCCACCCCGCCCAACAAGGGCAACCCGCGCCGAATCGGGCCCAGCAGGGGCTCGAGCAATCGGGCCAAGGTGTACATCACGCCGTTTTGCGGCTGCACCCAAGAAAGCACCGCGTAACCGAGCACCAAATAAAAAATGCCTTGCAGCAAGACCTTGAGCAACATGCGCGCGGCCAACACCGGAATACTCAGTACCCACCCCGCCCCACCGGTGATGACACCGGCCTGCAGCAACGCCGCGTACCACAGCCCGGCGTAGGCCAGCGCCAGCACCACCGCGGCCATCAAACTCACGCCATCAAGGCGGCCGCGCCCCATCGAGGCCGGCAGCACGCGCCGTAACGGGTTGACCAGCCAATCGGTCAGCGCCACCACAAACCGCCCCGGCTGCACCGCCAGTGACAACCCGACCCAAACCAGCCATGCGCGCAGTAGGGCCGCGCCAATCAAAAAAAACGCGACCGTCTCCAAAATCATTAACAACGCCTGCACCCGTACCTCCTGCTTGTTGTTTGCCCCAGGGACTTGACGCGAGTTTACCGGCCCGGTTTGCCCGCCGCGCCGCGCTTGCCACGGCCCTTGCCCGAGGCTGCCCCGGCGGCTCGCTTGCCACCCGAGGTGGCTCGCGATTGGCCTGCCCCCTTGCCGTTTTTACGCGGCGCGGGATGAGCGGCGGCGGTGGTTAGGCCAGCGTCACGCACCAACCGAAAGTCGATGCGACGGCCATCGAGGTCAACCCGGCTGACTTGCACCCTGACCTTGGTGCCAATTTGGTAACGCACCCCGGTGCGCTCGCCGCGCAACTCTTGGCGAACCTCATCAAAGTGAAAATACTCACCGCCCAATTCGGTGATGTGTACCAAGCCCTCCACGTACACCGACTGCAGCACCACAAACAAGCCAAACCCAGTCACTGCGGTGATTTGCCCGTCAAACTCCTCACCCAAGTGCCCGCGCATGTACCAGCACTTGAGCCAGGCTTGCACGTCGCGGCTGGCCTCGTCGGCCCGCCGCTCTTGCATGCTGCAGCGTAGCCCGGCGGCCTCCCACGCCTGGATTTGCGCTTTGCGCGAAGGTTTGCGACCAGGGTGTGTGCTGCCTTGCGCATCGGCGGCCAACGGCCACACCGGCTGCCCCTGCTCGAGCACCAGCGCCTTCAGGCAACGGTGCACCAGCAAATCGGGATAGCGCCGGATGGGGCTGGTGAAGTGCAGGTAGTCGTGCAGGGCCAGCCCCGAATGCCCGATGTTGTCGGCGCTGTATTCAGCCCGCTTGAGGCTGCGGAGCAGCAGGGTGTTGAGCATCGCTTCCAGGGGTCCCCCG
>JALRBF010000187.1 GCA_023262365.1 Burkholderiaceae bacterium | reverse complement strand
CAAAAACACCCGGTAGGCACGCGACGCGCTCGGCGCATTGGGCGCGGGGCCTTGAACCCGTGTACCGGGCAAGCCGGCGTGGGCAGCGTCTGGCGGCTCGCCCCCAGGGTTCGGCCAATCGTGCAAATAGTTCTGCGGGTCAAGCTTGAGGTGGCGGCACACGCTGGCGACCATGGGGCGTACATAGGCGGGGCTGGGAAACGCCGACCAATCACCCGCCTCAAGTGCCACCAAACGACGCGCGGGCAGCTTAAGCCACCCCGCCACCTCTTCTACCGCAACCCCAGCGGCCTCGCGCGCCGCCCTGAGCCTGCGCCATGGGGGCGCTTGAGTTGCCTCCGGTTCGGTGTTCTCCGGAATCGAAGTCACGTCGATATCCTCGCTCATGGCCGGAAGTATCGCACGGCTTGGGCTTATTTCGAAAGGCGCACGGCGCCGTCGCGCCGGGCCAGGCGTTGCGTGATGCCGGTGCGGTCGTTGACCTCACCAGCGAGCTGGCCGCAGGCGGCGTCGATGTCGTCGCCGCGGGTTTTGCGCACGGTGGTGACCAGCCCCGCGGCGGTTAACACCCGGGCAAACGCCAGCACCGCCTCGCGTGACGAGGCGCGCAACCCCGAATCGGCAAACGGGTTAAACGGAATCAGGTTGAACTTGGCGTACAAACCACGGCCGGCACCCCGTTGCATCAGCTGCACCAAGGCACGGGCGTGCTCGGGTGTGTCATTCACTTGGTCCAGCATGCAGTACTCAAAGGTCACAAAGTCGCGCGGCGCGTGCTTGACGTATTGCCGGCAAGCTACCATCAGCTCGGCCAACGGGTACTTGCGGTTCAAAGGCACCAGCGTGTCGCGCAGCGCATCGTCTGGCGCGTGCAACGACACCGCCAACGCCACCGGGCAGTCGCTGGCTAGGCGCTGCATGCACGGCACCACGCCTGAGGTGGAGACGGTGACGCGTCGCCGTGACAAACCGTAGCCATGGTCGCTCAACATCAAACGCAGCGCGGGCAACACCGCGTCATAGTTTTGTAGGGGCTCGCCCATACCCATGAACACCACGTTGCTGATAATGCGCTCGCTTACCCCACGCTCGCGCCGCAGCTGATGCTCGACGTACCACAGTTGAGCCACGATTTCGGCTGTGCTGAGGTTGCGGCTAAACCCTTGGTGGCCGGTGCTGCAAAAGCGGCAGCCCACGGCGCAGCCAGCCTGCGACGAAATGCAAAGGGTGGCGCGGTCGTCTTCGGGTATGAAGACGGCCTCCACGGCGTCGCCGTTGCCCACGTCAAACAGCCACTTGATGGTACCGTCGGCACTGTCTTGCCGCGAGCGCACGGGCAACGCCTGCACACATGCGTGCTGCGCCAACAAGGCGCGTAGGCTCTTGGCCATGTCGGTCATGGCGTCAAAGTCGGTTACGCCGCGCTGATGCAGCCACGGCGCGAGTTGCTTGGCGCGAAAGGGCTTTTCGCCCTGAAGCGCGAGCCAATGCCCCAACCCGTCAAGGTCAAGACCCAGCAGGTTGGTTTGCATGTGCCTTAGCGGCTGTGCACTTGCATGCCGGGAAAAAAGAAAGCCACCTCAACCGCCGCCGTGTCCGCACCGTCCGAGCCGTGCACGGCATTGGCGTCGATGCTGTCGGCAAAGTCGGCACGAATCGTGCCCGCGTCGGCTTTTTTGGGGTCGGTGGCGCCCATCAGGTCGCGGTTTTTGGCAATGGCGCCTTCGCCCTCGAGCACTTGCACCATCACCGGGCCGGAGATCATGAAATCCACCAAGTCTTTAAAAAACGGGCGCTCGCGGTGCACACCGTAGAAGGTCTCGGCGTCTTGACGGGACAAGTGCATCATGCGCGCGGCAATGATTTTGAGTCCGGCTTGCTCAAAGCGAGCATAAATGCTGCCGATTACGTTCTTGGCCACGGCATCGGGCTTGATGATGGACAAGGTGCGTTCAATCGCCATGATGTTTCCTTTTTTGGTAAAACGTGCAAAACCCGAAATTGTAGCCGCCCGCCCCGCACGGCGCGCGAGGCGGCTAGCGCAACTGCCGGCTGCGCCGTTGCGCCTTTTGGCGTTGTCGCACCGCGTCAGCGCCTAGGTTGCGCGCCGCGGCCACGGGGTCGGTGGCGGCCGCGTCGGGGGCGCTGGGCACCGCCATGCTGTCTTGCGCGGCCTGCGCCAATTGCGCCAGCGCCCGCACGTCGCGCGGCGCGAGCTCGACGCTGGCACCACGCCTAAGCCCACGCGGCAACAACACGTTGCCGTAGCGCACACGAATCAGCCGGCTCACCACGTGTCCCACCGCTTCAAACATGCGCCTGACCTCGCGGTGCCGGCCCTCGGCAATGGTCACGCGGTACCACACGTTGGCGCCTTCGCCGCCGCCGTCGCTGATGCGCAAAAACTGCGCCACGCCGTCGGGCAGTTGCACGCCGTCGAGCAGCCGCTGCTTGGCCTCGGGGGTGAGCTTGCCTAGCACCCGTGCCGAGTACTCGCGCTCTAGGCCGAACCGGGGATGCATGAGTTGGTTGGCCAGGTGCCCCGAGTTGGTCAGCAGCAACAGGCCTTCGGTGTTGATGTCCAAACGCCCCACGGCCTGCCATTTGCCTGCGCCCACGCGCGGCAGGTTGCGAAACACGGTGGGGCGATTTTGGGGGTCGGCGCGACTGACGACCTCGCCAGCGGGCTTGTGGTAGGCCAACACCCGGGCGCGGGTGTCGTGCACCTGGTGCCGCACCACGCGACCTGCGACCTTAATAATGTCCGCCGGCGCCACCCGTTGCCCGACATGGGCGGGTTTGCCGTTGACGGTGACTTGTCCCTCGGCTATCAGGCGCTCCATGTCCAGGCGCGAGCCCATGCCCGACTGCGCCAACACCTTGTGTAACTTGGGTGTGGGGTCGTTTGAGGCCAGCACGCGCGGCGCCTGGCGCTGCGGGTCGCGCCGTTCAACCTTTGGCTTGGGCCGCGACGGACGCGGGTTGCTGCGCGGCTTGCGGCCGCTGGGTTTAGATGTTTTGCGCGTTGCCATCGTCGCCCTCCTGCGCCACTGCAGTTGGCGATGGATTGGCGTCTTCCTCGGCCAAGGCCAGCAGCGGGCCAGCCTCCAACGCTTGGCCCAGCGAGTCGTCGGCAATCTCGGGTAACTCGGTGAGAGATGCCAGCCCCAAGTCGTCAAGAAACTGCCGAGTGGTAGCCAGCAAAGCCGGGCGCCCCACGGTTTCGCGGTGGCCAATCACCTCCACCCAGCCCCGGTCTGCAAGCTGTTTAATGGTGAGCGAGTTCACCGTCACGCCGCGAATGTCTTCAATGTCGCCGCGCGTCACGGGTTGTTTGTAAGCAATGATGGCCAAGGTCTCCAAAGTGGCACGGGCGTAGCGCGGCGGCTTTTCGGGGCGCAGCTTGTCCAAATAGGGCTTGAGCTGAGGCCGGCTTTGAAAGCGCCAGCCACTGGCCACGCTCACGAGTTCGATGCCTCTTTGTCCCCACTCGTCCTGCAAGTCGGCCAACAGGTGGCGCAGCGTGTCGGGCCCCACGGCATCGTCAAACATATGCGCCAGCGTTTTTAGGGTCAACGGCTCCCCCGCGCACAACAAGGCGGTTTCGAGTATGCGTTTGGTGTCTTGGGTGTTCATGCGCAGCCGTCGTTCAATGGCGCATTGTAGTCAAGCCCCAGCTGCGCCAAGGCGTGCGCCATGTCCTCGGGCAAGGGCGCGTGCCAGGTCATACGCTCGCCGCTGTCGGGGTGCAGCAGTTGCAGCTGCACCGCGTGCAAGGCCTGCCGCTGCATGCCCAATAGCGTTTTGCCACCGTACAGCGCGTCGGCCACCAAGGGGTAGCCAGCGTGGCGCATGTGCACACGAATTTGGTGGGTGCGTCCGGTGTGCAACTTGCACGCCCACAGCGACTGCCCGGCGGCGCTGCCCAAGCAGGTGGCATGGGTTTTGGCCGGGCGCGCACCCGCAGCGGCGTGGTCCCACACCGCCATGCGCAAGCGCTGGCGTGGGTCACGGCCAATCCATCCCTCCAGCGTCATGCGCTGCCCTGGCGCGGCGCTGCCGTGGGCCAAGGCGACGTACTCGCGGCTCACGCTGCGCTGGGCGAGTTGGCGCGTTAGGCTTTCCATGGCCAAGCGGCTGCGCGCCACCACCATGAGGCCGGTGGTGTCTTTGTCCAAACGGTGCACAATGCCGGCGCGCGGCAATTCGGCCGCAGCTGGGTCACGGTGCAACAGGCCGTTGAGCAGCGTACCCTGCCAGTTGCCCGCGGCGGGGTGCACCACCAGCCCGGCTGGCTTGTTCACCACGCACAAAGCGGCGTCTTGATGCACCACATCAAACGCCACCGGCTGCGGCATAGCTGGCGTAGCCGCTGCTGGCGCCCGCCATTGCAGCGCCACCTGTTGGCCCACTTTGAGCTTGGCCGCCGCGCGGCCGCAAGGCACCGCGTCAACGTCCACGGCACCCTCGGCAATCAACCGACTCAGGTAGGCTCGTGACCACTGCGGCATCCACGCCGCCAATGCTTTATCCAGACGCACGCCGTGCAAGGCGGCATCCACCACCCAAGCATGCTCGGTGGCGTCGTCATCGGGAACGCTGTCGTACACGGTTGTTCAGCCAGAGGGGGTTACATGTAGGCCATGGAGGGGCGCGGCGCACGGCCTACCGATATACTTGAGGCCTGCGGCTAACTTAACGCGTTGCCACACGGCGCCATTCCCACCTATCCACGTACCCGCCATGACACGATTATCTTCATTTTGCCTCATCGCGGCCCTTTCCACCTTGGTGGGGTGTGCGTCTGGTCCGGCAAAAGACGAAACCGCCGCCTGGGACGCTCAGCGTCTGTACACCGAGGCGCAAGAAGAACAAGCCGCGGGTAATCTAGAGAAGGCCAGCCGCTACTACGAAAAGCTCGAAGGCCGCGCCGCTGGCACACCGCTGGCCGAACAGGCCATGTTAGACGCCGCGTACATGCACCACAAGGCACGCGAACCGGGCGAGGCCCTGGCCATTTTGAATCGCTTTGAATTGCGCCACCCCACCAGCCCGGCCACCGATTACGCGCTGTACCTACGCGGACTGGTGACCTTTAACGACAACCTGGGCTTTTTTGGCCTGCTCAACCAACAAGACCTCAGCGAGCGCGACCAAAAAGCCGCGCGCGATTCGTTCGAAGCGTTTCGGGCGCTGGTGGTACGCTTTCCGCAGTCGCGCTATGCCGAGGATGCACGCCAGCGCATGCAGTACATCGTGAACTCGTTGGCGCGGTCCGAAATCAACGTGGCGCGGCACTACTACGAGCGCCAAGGTTACGTGGCCACCATCAACCGGGTGCAACAGGCCATCACCAACTACCCCCAGGCCCCAGCACTTGAGTTAGGGCTGTACCTCATGGTGCGGTCTTACGACGCGCTGAACATGACCACCCTGCGCGACGACACCCAGCGCGTGCTGCTGCAAAGCTACCCCAACACCCGCTACCTCAGCCAGGGCCTGCCTGACCAGTCGCGTCCTTGGTGGAAGCTTTGGTGAGCGCAAGCAACCAGGCCTCAAGTGCCTCGGGCTGCGCCAGCTGCCGGTGAATCGGCATGGCGCGGCGCAAGCGGGCGCCGTAGCTTTGGCGGTGCAAACGCACGTCGCCCACAATCAACAAACCTTTATCTGATTCGGTTCGAATCAGCCGCCCCGCGCCTTGCTTGAGCGCCACGGCGGCCGCCGGCAGTGCGTGCGCGGCAAATGGCGATAACCCCTGTGCCCGTGCCCGTTCACCAAACGCGCGCACCAACGGGTCATCGGGCACCGGAAACGGCAGCTTGTCAATCACCACCAGTTGCAGCGCCTGGCCTGGAATGTCCACACCCTCCCAAAACGACATGCTGGCAACCAAAATCGCGCCGCCGGCCTGCCCCTGATGCGCCGCGATGAACTGCTCGACCAGCGCTTGACGCGAGACCTCGGTGGGCGTGAGCACCACGGGCGCGACCTGCGGCGCGCGCACGCGCTGCGCAAACGTCTCGCGCAGCACCTGTGCCATGCGCTGCATGGCCCGCAACGACGTGGTGAGCAACAAGGTGCGCCCACCCAACTGCAAGGCCAGCGGCGCCACCAACTGGGCCAGCCGCTCGCTGTGCAGCGGGTCTGAGGGCAAAGGCAAATCGTTCGGTACCCAGTACGCCGCTTGGGTGTCGTAATCAAACGGGCTGGGCACTTGCAGCACCTGGGCTTGCTCGATGCCCAAGGGGGTTCGAAACCACTCGCACTGGGCGTCCTCCCCCAGCGTGGCGGAGGTAAAAATCCAACTGCTCGGGCCATCGGTGGCTTGGCGCGCGGCGTCATCGAGGGCGCTGCGCGCATCCAGCGGCGCGCGCGTCATGCGCCACGTCCGGCCCACCTCCAGCCAGCGCACCGCATCGGCATGCATGGGTTGGCGCAAAGCCTGCCAGCGCTGCTGCCACGCCGTCAGGCGCTCGTGCATGCGGCGCAAATCGGGCGCGTGCTCGGTTAAGGGTTGCACGCACGCGCCAAGCGCCACCACCGCTTGCTCAAGCGCCTCGCATGCGCCGTGCCACGCCTCGGGCGCCAGCCCGTCGGGCACCTCGTCGTACCACCAAGCCCGCGCGCTGGAACAACCCGCCACCACACCGCCCAGCGCCTTGGCTGCGTGCTCCAGCTGCTGGCACAGCGCCGTCCAATCGGCCGCGCCTCGGGCGTGCTCCAGACCAACTGACAACGCGTCGCGCGCCAGCTCGGTGCATTGCGTTTGGCTGATTTGTTGCCCCAAAAACTCGATGCCGATGTCGTTGAGTTGATGGGCCTCGTCAAAAACCACGGCATCCACGCTAGGCAACAATTCGGCCATGCCCACATCGCGTACCGAGCGGTCGGCAAAGTACAAATGGTGGTTAATCACCACCACATCGGCGGCTAGCGCCTCGCGCCGCGCGGTTTGCACGTGGCATTGGCGATGCGCCGGGCACGCGCTGCCTAAGCAGTTGTCCCGCGTTGACGTGATGAGCGGCCAGGCCCGTTGCGCCTCGCGCGGCTGACTGATTTCAGCCAAGTCCCCGGTGCGGGTGCGTCCGGCCCAGCGCATCAATTCGGCGGCCCACCCCTGCAAGCCGGGCAAGGCGGCCACGGCGCTGCGATGCAGGGCCAGCCGATGCGGGCAGAGGTAACTGCCCCGCCCCTTAAGTAAGGCGGCGCGAACCGGCAGCCCCAAGGTCATGCTCAGGCGCGGCAGGTCTCGGGCAAACAGTTGGTCTTGCAACGCCTTGGTTGCCGTGGACAACAGCACACGCTTGCGCGCCATGAGCACAGGCACCAAATACGCGTAGGTTTTGCCCACCCCGGTACCCGCCTCAACCACCAAGGTGCCGCCGTCGTCGAGCGTTTGTGCCACGGCCTCGGCCATCGCTTGCTGGCCCGGGCGCTGCGCAAACGCCGCGTCCGCGCCCAACAAGCCGCCGTCTTGCGCAAACGCTTGGGTAACCCGAGCGCGCCAACCCGACGGCGTTGGCGTCATGTCAGCCGGGTATCCACGCGACGCCTGGCCTCATGCAAATAGGCGTGGCCTTGCATCTCCGTCAGGCGCGAGACCGTCCGCGGAAACTCATGCGCCATCGGCCCTTGCCGGTACAGTGCCTCAGGCGCAACAGCCGCCGACATCATGAGTTTGACGCGTCGGTCGTACAACACATCAATCAACCACGTCAGGCGCCGTGCCTCGCTGGCGTGGCGCACCTCAAGTTGCGGCACCCCACTGAGCAAAACCGTATGAAAGCGGCTGGCAATTTCCAGGTAGTCATTTTGCGACCGCGCCGCGCCGCACAACGCCTTAAAGTCAAACCAAACCACGCCGTCGGCGCGTCGTCTGGCACGCACCTCGCGCGCCTCTATGTGTAACACCGGGTCCTCGTCACCCCC
>JALRBF010000174.1 GCA_023262365.1 Burkholderiaceae bacterium | reverse complement strand
GGGTTTATCCTTTACTTTCTACGATGTATATTATGTTAAATATACAAAAGATATCAGTGGGTACCAAGCGCGACCGGACCCCTTGCGTGTGCAAAATAACCCAGCGCCAACCCCCTACGGCTGGGTCGTAGGCGCCGCCGGCGCAAGCACCAGCGACCGCTTGGCCTCGCCCACTTGCATGCGCAGCGGCCGGTATTGCCCAGCGGCCCACTGGCTGGCCATGTCACGGTACCGGCGGGACAACACGTTGCCGCTTTGTCCCGTGGCGTAAACAAATACCGATTGCTCGGGGTCGGCCAGGTCGTAAACGGCGCGGTACGAGGCGGCCTTACGATTGGCAAACGGTGCCTGCGCCTGGCTGGGGTCGTAGGTGCCCACGTTAACCGTATTGGGGTCACCCGGGCTGGGCACGCGAATGTCAAACAGCCAGCGCAGCGCCTGCACCGAGCCAAACGGGCGGTGGGCACTGGTGGCTTGGTGTGCTTGACCCCAGCGCCAAGCGGTGGGGTCGGCGCCGTAGGCATCGGCCAGCCGGGTTAGCGCCGCGTCCAGGGCATCGCCGGCCAGCGCCACGCAACCGCCCTGCCCGCACCAGTTGGCGTCGTCCCGCTGCAGCATGCCCAGCACGCCCGGGCGAAAGGTGCGCTTGCCGTACAACACCGCCATGCGTGCGTCACCCACCTTGGGCACCAGCAGGCGGCGGGTGACTTCGTCCAGCCACGCCGCCAAAATCAGCGGCTCGGGGCGGTTGGCTGCCATGCGTCCGTCAAAGTTTTGCATCAGTGCCTTCACTTGCGGCACCAGCCGGTGCTGGCCGGGTGCGGCCTGCAGCAGCGGCAGCCACTGCTGCGCCTCGCGCGAAAGCACATCGTTTTGCATCGCCTGCATGCTGCGCATGGTGTGCAGCGGCGTGGCCCCCAGCAATTGCGTGATGCGCTGCATGCGCCAGGGTTGGGCCCAATCCCCGGTCAGAAACGGGCCATCCGCGGGGTTGGTGACGCGCTGGTTGGCCGTGGCCACCCAGCCGTTGGCGCCGTCGCTTGCGGGGTGTTGGGCGGGGTCAAGCCAGCCCTTCCAGTCGTAGCGTGGGTCCCAGCCGGGCGCCGGTGCCACGCCCATGAGGTCGTTGTCTGGGCGGCGCAGCGGCACGCGGCCCACGGCGCGGTAGGCAATGCGTCCGGCGGCGTCGGCCATGACCACGTTTTGCATGGGCGAGTGGTAACCGGCGTAGGCCCGCAGCAAGTCGTCTACCGAATGCGCGCGGTTGACCGCAAAGCCCGCGTCCAGCGTGGTGTTGTCCTCGTCCAAAGCCGCCCAGCGCAGGGCCACGGCAAATCGGGTGCGGTCCAGTGGCATGGCGTCAAAGGCTTGTTGCACGTCGCTGACGATGGGGCCGTGGCGACTTTGGCGCACCGCCAGGGTCACGGCGGCTTGGCCTTTGACTTCGATGCGCTCGCGCCGAATCGCAAAGGGCTGCCAGCTGGGGCGTCCGTCGGCGCTGGGCACGCGGTATTGGTTGGCGTCAAACGGGTTGAGCTGCTCCAGGTAAAGGTCTTGCACGTCGGGGTTGGTGTTGGTAAAGCCCCACGCGGCCGTGGCGCATAGGCGTCGTTTTTCTGCTCGCCCGAGTAACGCAGGCTTGCCGCCAGCGCGGAAATGCCGACCTTCCGGTACTGGCTTTCCAGCCCCGGCCGTGCCGGTTCCCGCGCCTCGATTTTCGAACTGGTATT
>JALRBF010000147.1 GCA_023262365.1 Burkholderiaceae bacterium | reverse complement strand
AGGGGTTGTTGGGCGAATTCATGGGTATTTTGCTCAACGTGGTGTTCCCCTATATCGTGCTGGGGTCACTGTTTGGCGTGTCGGCCGGTGGGCAATCGCTGATTCGCTTGGCTTTTTTGGTGACAAGAAAACTACGCGGAGGACCGGCTCACGCTGCCATCGTGAGTTCGGCTTTATTCGGAACCATCTCGGGCGGCCCGGTGGTCAATGTGATGTCAACGGGGGTCTTAACGATCCCGATGATGATCAAACGCGGATTTCACAAAACGTTTGCTGGTGGCGTTGAAGCTGCGGCATCGTCCGGCGGGCAAATCATGCCGCCCGTTATGGGCGTCGCGGCGTTTGTGTTGGCCAGCATCACCATGGTTCCGTACAGCGAGGTAATCATCGCGGCACTCATTCCATCGGTCGCTTACTTCGGCGCGCTTTTTCTGACGGTGGTTTTTCAAGCTCGTAAGCAAGGTATTCAAGCTTACGGAGAAGTGCAAGACTTCATGGTCTTGAGCAGAGAAGACAAAAAGAACCTGCTGATGATTTTTCTGCCCATACTGACGGTGTTATTCATTCTGCTCTCGCCCAAAGAGACGATCGGGTGCGGCTACCTGGGTGGGCTGATGGGGGCCACCCAAACGATAACAGACGGCAGTTGCATAGGTACGGATCTGCCATGGATACTCGAGCTGGTTCAAAACAGCGCGGGTGATGCCGGGTCAGCCGGCTGGTGGGCGTGTGCTTTGCTTATCGTTTTGTTCTTTATGGACAAGAACATTAGGGCGCAACCCAGGAAACTGCTGGACGCATTATCGGAAGCAGGCATTTTGATCAGTACGCTTTACCTGATGTTTTTGTTGGTGTCGATTATCGATTTCTCATTCAACTTCACGGGGCTCACAAATTTCATTGCCCTGGATATTGTGGAGTGGCTTAAGACTTTCAACGAGCAAGTCACGAACAACGGCATGTATCTGTTTGTCGCGCTACTTGTCACAATGGCCCTAGCAATCATCTTGGGCATGGGTATGCCCACGGTGCCGGCATATCTCAACGTAGCGCTTCTCATGGGTCCATTATTGGTCGGCCTCGGTATTGCGACCTTCTCTGCACACATGTTTATTTTTTACTTTGCTGTGGCCTCTGCGATCACCCCTCCGGTGGCTGTTGCGGCATTTGCCGCGAGCTCAATTACCAAAGCCGACCCCATTGCGACTGGTTTTGCGGCGGTTAAGGCTGGCATTGTGATGTTTGTGATTCCTTTTGTATTTGCTTTTTATCCAGAGCTGCTGCTCATTGAAGCGGCGCAAATTGACCCAACCTCAGAAATTGCAAGCCCTAAGTTTCTAGCGGGCTACGATGGCACGATTCACTGGGAATCACTTATTTGGCTATGCGCACGTATCGCTTTTGGGCTCTACCTTTTGGCCAGCGTCTTAGCTAACTTTGACCGAACCCGCATTGGCTTGGTTGAGGGAGTGGTTCGGCTATTCGCCGCACTCCTGACCGTGACTGACCAGGTTAGCTTATACGGACTTGGGATGATGGTGGGGTTGGGTACGCTGTACTGGAACGCTAAAAAAGCCTCACCAAAGGTTTTGATTTGAAGGAAAACAACCCACATGAGCACCGAAATCAAAAGCCGGGCAGCGCTGATTCAAAAAACCGGCGGGCCGATCACGCTCGAAGACCTGATTCTAAGCAGCCTCAACCCGGATGAGGTATTGGTCAAGCTCGTGGCAACTGGCGTTTGTCATACCGATGTTTCGTTTGTTAATCGACCATTTTTGGCTGACAAGCCAATCATCTTGGGTCACGAAGGTGCGGGATACGTTGAGGCGGTTGGAGCGCAAGTCACCTCGTTGAAGGTGGGCGACCCAGTGGTGCTGAGTTTTGATTCATGCGGCCACTGCGAAAGCTGCGACAGCCATCACCCGGCCTATTGCCACAATTTTGTGGCGCACAACTTTCTTGGACAACGGCATGATGGGTCAACGGCTTGGACAGGGGCCAATGGACCGGTGCGGCACGCGTTCTTCGGGCAGTCGTCGTTTGCCACTCGATCGGTCTGCCGCGAGCAGAACGTGATCAAACTGGACACCGATGAAGATTTAGAGTTGATGGGACCGCTGGGCTGTGGCCTTCAAACCGGGGCAGGCGCCGTACTCAACGTTTTGAAACCCGAGCCACAGGAGTCAATTGCTATTTTTGGCGCTGGATCGGTCGGTCTGGCCGCGGTAATGGCCGCCAAAGCGTTAGGTGTCAGCTGTATTGTGGCGGTTGATATCAAGGACAGCCGGCTAGAGATGGCGCGATCGCTTGGCGCAACACACACGGTAAACCCCGTTGCGGTAGACGATCTGGTTGCCGCTGTAAAGTCGTGCGCTAATCCCGGCATGCACTACTCCCTAGACACAACAGCGAACATGAACGTGCTAAGGCAAGCCACCGAGGTGCTTCGTCATCGGGGAACCTGCGGTTTTGTCGGTGGCGCCACGGCCGAAGCCGAAATTTGTGTTAATTCGCGAGACATGATGATCAACGGCAAGACCTTGCGGGGGATCATTGAAGGTGATTCGGATCCCCACCGCTTTATTCCGGAACTGATTGCCCTTTATCGTGCAGGCAAGTTTCCGATGGATAAACTTGCGCGTTACTACCCGCTGGATGCCATTCACCAAGCGATAGAAGACGCCGAATCGGGTGAGGCGATCAAGGCCATCTTACGTATGTCTGCATGAACCAGAGGCCCACGTCGCTGCCGCATCACCCATATGTTGATGGCTTGGGGCTTGGCGGCCTCATCCCGTTTGTTTTTTTTGCGGTGGCGATTGCAACCGATGTGACATGGGTAGAGATGGCCAACGTCGCCCTCACCACCTACACCGTCGCTGTTATCAGTTTTATCGGTGCCGTGGCATGGGGACTGGCGCTGGCGGATCCCAACCTGACCCACGCCCACCGTCAAAGACTTTTTGTGTGGGGCGTGGCTCCTTCGCTGCTGGCGTGGTTGGCCGCATTGGCTGATGCCCCAGTACGCTACGGACTACTTATCGCCACGCTATGGTTAGCATGGTGGGCTGAAACTCGGCTATTCCCCACAAATATTTTAACCCAGCGTTGGCGTAAGCTACGCCTACGATTGAGCACGGCGGTGACGCTTTGCTTGGCAATCGCGTGGTACGGTCAAACGTGGCCTTGAATAAATGCTTGTTTTCATGGGCCAATCAAGAGATATGACCAACTTTTTTTGGGGACGTAGCCGTGCACCACAGTTCTGAACGATTTCTGATCACCCATACCGGTAGCCTACCCCGCCCCGATGCGCTCATTCAGGCCATGTTCGCCAAAGAAAGCGGCGTTCCAGTTGAGAGTGCATCGTTGGATGCAATGATTCAGGATGCAGTGAGAGACGTGGTTAGCAAGCAGCTCGCATCAAGAGTCGATTGGATAAATGATGGCGAGATGAGTAAGCCCAGTTACGCCACGTACATCAAAGACAGACTCGCAGGGTTCGGCGGCGAAAGTAACAGCTTTGTCTACCAAGACGTGGCGGAATTTCCATCGCTCGAGCGTAAAGTGTTTGGTGACCCGGGTCGGTCACGCCGCAAAACACCAGCATGCAACGCCGCCATCGAAGTCATGGATGCACAGGCTGTCATCAATGACACGATGCACCTAAAAGACGCAGCCAAGGCTGTTGGTGACAGTCACAAACCAAGTGGTTTGTTCATGAGTGCGGCCTCACCTGGTGTGATTGCGCTGTTTTTTAAAAATCTCCACTACTCCAGCCACGAAGCTTACCTGTATGCCATCGCCGAGGCCATGCGCCACGAGTACGAAGCCGTGGCCAGCGCTGGCATAGTGCTACAAATTGACTGCCCTGACCTGGCCATGGGGCGCCACATTCAGTACGCCGATTTGTCCACAGCCGAGTTTAAAAAGCGCGCAACGCTTAACGTGGAGGTGCTTAACCACGCCCTACAAAACATTCCAGCTGAGCAACTGCGCATGCACGTGTGCTGGGGCAATTACGAGGGACCCCACCATTGCGATGTGCCGTTCTCTGACATCGTGGACGTGGTGTTTCGGGCCAGACCCAGCGCGATTTCGTTTGAAGCGGCCAACCCACGGCACGCGCATGAATGGACCTTGTTTGAGCGAGTCAAGCTGCCCGAGGGTAAGGTATTGATTCCCGGTGTGATTGAATCCAAGTCCAACTTTATTGAGCACCCCGAGTTGATTGCCCAACGCATTGGCCACTACGCCAACTTGGTGGGTCGAGAAAACGTTATGGCGGGAAGCGACTGTGGCTACGGCACGTGGGTGGGCCAAGCCGCGGTTGACCCTGGGGTGGTGTGGGCCAAACTTAATGCGCTGGCCGAGGGCGCAGCGTTAGCCAGTAAAAAATTCTGGCCGTGACTGGCGTCTCCATTACACCGCAGCAGCCGGTGGTGATTGTGGGGGCGGGCCCGGTAGGGCTGACCTTGGCGTGGCGCCTTACGTTAGCGGGGCTACCCGTGCGTGTGTTGGAGTCCGATGCCGACATCACCGATCAGTTGCGTGCCTCCACTTTTCATCCGCCCACGCTGGACATGTTCGCCCCCTCGGGCATTACCCAAACCCTACACGCGCACGGCCAAGTTACGCCCACGTGGCAAATACGTTTACACCCCAGCGGCGAGCGTGCTGAGTTTGATTTGGGCGTGCTGACGCAAGACACCGACCACCCGTATCGACTGCAATGCCGGCAAGCCGTGCTCAGCCGGGCGCTGCACGCGCGCTTACCCGCTGAGGTATGCGAGTTTGGGCAAATGGTGACGGCGCTGCGCGCCGACGCCGACGGCGTGACAGTGGTGACCGCCCAAGCCGAGCACCGCGCCGCGCTGGTGGTGGGGTGCGACGGTGCCCGCAGCGTGGTGCGCGAGGCCATGCAGGCAACTTTTGACGGTCAAACCTATCCCGAGACCACCATTTTGGCCACCACACACTTTGCGTTTGAGGAGCACCTGCAAGGTCTATCGGGGGTGAATTACATCTGGAAGCCAGTGGGTACCTTTTCGCTGTTGCGCTTGCCCGATGTGTGGCGCGTCTCGCTGTATCCCCTACCCGGCCAAAGCGCCGAAGAGGCCATGACGCCAGCGGCGATTGCCGCGCAGATGCAAGAGATTTTGGGTCAAGGTGTGCAGGTGCCAATCGTCGAGAAGCGGGTCTATCGGGTGCATCGGCGGGTGGCCAGTGGCTACTGGCGCGACCGCTTGGTGCTGGCTGGCGATGCCGCGCATTTAAACAGCCCCAAAGGCGGCATGGGCATGAACGGCGGCATTCACGATGCGTGGAATTTGGCTGACAAACTGGTGCAAGTGGCCAACGGTGCGCCATTGGACACGCTGCAGCAATACGAGCGCCAGCGCCGACCGATTGCCGTGGAGGACATTGGCGGCCAAGCCCACGCCAACCGCCAACGCATGATGGACGCAAGCACGCAAGACAAGCGGCAACAGTTGCTGGAGCTGCAACGCGTGGCCGCTGACCCGCAAAAGGCGCGGCCGTTTTTGCTGCGCTCGTCCATGATTGAGGGCTTGCGGCGCGCGCAGGCACTGGCTTAACACACCGCTGAGGTAACACCACATGCCAAGCTTTGACCTTCCGATTACGCCACCCACCCGGGTGCAGGGCTTGGTGGCGGGTGCGCCATCGGCTGGAGGGGGGCCCGAGTTGCCTGTTTTTTACCCGGCCAGTGGTGAGCAAATTGCCACCCTCATTGAGGATTCGCCCCAAACCGTGGCCCAAGCCGTGGCAGCGGCCAGGCGCGCCTTTGACAAAGGCCCATGGGCCAGTTTGAGCGTGGAGCAACGCCAAGCCCACTTGTACGCGTGCCGCCAGGTCATTTTGGACCACGCCGACGAACTGGCGCGCCTGGAGTGCGCCGCCACGGGTTTGCTGTTGCGTGAGCTCAAGTCGCGCCACATGGAGCGCGCGGCCTATAACTTTAAGTTTTTTGCCGAATACATTGGCCAAGCCCAAGGTGCGCGCTACGACCAGTCGGCGGGCTACCTCACCACGGTGGCGCGCATGCCGGTGGGCGTGGCGGCCCTCATCGCACCCTGGAACGCACCCGTGGCCCTGGCCTCGATGAAGATCGCCGCGGCGCTGGCCTTTGGCAATACATGCGTGGTCAAACCCAGCGAGCAAACCCCATTGGCGTTGGCGCGCCTGGTGCAACTGCTGCAAGACGTGCTGCCCGATGGGGTGATTCATTTGGTCAACGGGCGCGGCCACGTCACCGGCCATGCGCTGGTTGACCAGCCCGAGGTGGACGTGATCAGCTTTACCGGGGGCACGCACACCGGGCGCACCATCATGGCCACGGCGGGCCGTCATCTCACGCCGTGCACCATGGAGTTGGGCGGCAAATCGGCCAACATCATTTTTGCCTCCGCCGACGTGGAGCGCGCCCTGGATGGTGCGCTGCTGGGCATTTTTTCTAACAACGGCCAACAGTGTTTGGCTGGGTCACGCATTTTGGTGCAGTCCAGCATTTTTGACGCGTTTGTTGAACGCTTTGTGCAGCGCGCGCAACGCCTTCGGGTGGGCGACCCCACGGCTGAGGACACCGAGCTGGGGCCGCTAGCCTCGCTGGCGCACATGAACCGGGTGCTGGGCTTCGCCGCCAGTGTGGCCGCCGACAATGGCCGGCTGCTCACCGGTGGAGGCCGCCGCGACGATTTGGGCAACGGTTACTTTATTGAGCCCACCGCCGCGCACGTGCCCACGGGTAACGCAAAGGTGGCACAAGAAGAAATTTTTGGCCCATTTGCCACATTTTTATCGTTCGACACCACCGAGCAGGCCATTGCGATGGCCAACGACACCGCGTATGGCCTGGTCTCGTATGTATGGTCTGACCATCTGCCCACGGTCACGCACGTCAGCGAATCCATGCGCAGCGGCGTGGTGTGGGTGAACACGCCCATGATGCGCGAGTTGCGTGCGCCCTTTGGCGGCATGCAAGCCTCCGGCGTAGGCCGCGAAGGCGGCCAGGCCTGCGAGCGCTTTTATACCGAAGAAAAAACCATTACGATGCCAAAAAGCCCGCCGCCCTTGAGGGCACTGGGCAAACAAGCCTAACCAAAAAGGAGACAACCCTGATGTACACATTCCTTCAAACCGCCGTTCGCTGCACCCTAGCCGTTGGCTTGGCGGCCACTGTTACGCTGGCCACTGCCAAAGAAATGATTAAGGTGGGCACCTTTGTGCCGGCTCAATCGGTGGGTGTGGCCAAGGTCATCAAGCCGTGGATGGACGCGGTCAGTCAAGATGTAGGCGATGAAGTCGGCCTCAAAGGATTTTGGGGCGGTACGCTCGGCAAAAGCCCGTTTAAGCAGTTTGAACTCACCCGTAATGGCGTGATTGACGTCAGCTGGGTGCTGCCGGGCTACACCGCAGGGCAATTTCCGGAAATGGGGCTGTTTGAATTGCCGTTTTTGTTTCAAACCGCTGAAGAAGCGTCGGTGGTGGGCTGGCGGCTGCATGAAATGGGCTTGCTGAGCGGCTTTGATGGGGTTCATGTGATTGGGTTTTTTGCCGCCGAGCCCAACGCCTTGTTCATGCGGGAGAAGGTGGCCAATCTTGGCGATTTGAAAAACAAAAAAATACGCTCAGCCGGTGGCATTCACGCCAGTTGGCTCACCAGTTTGGGTGCGGCGCCGCAAACGCTAAGTTCGGGTGAGATGAACGAAGCCTTGAACCGCGGAACCATTGACGGTGTAATTCAAGGCTGGACCGGGATGCGCACCTTTAAAACCATGCCCTTGGTCAATCAGGCCCATGCTGTGCCAGCGGGGGCGATTCCATTTTTGCTGTTGATGAACCAAAAGAAATGGGACAGCCTAAGCCCCAAGGTGCAGGCTGCCATCATGAAGCACGGCAGCATGCCCATGGCCAAGGCTGGCGGGGCGGCCTACACCGCGTTGGGCGAACAAATACGCGCCGATGTACGTAAAGAAGGCCGCATTGAAATCGTCACGCCAAACGCCGCCACGTTGGCCCAGTACGCGCAAGCGGCCCAAGCCGTGCACCGCGACTGGATTGCTAAAACGCCTAACGGGCAAAAGGTTTACGACGCGGCCCAGAAAATCTTAAAAGACATTCGCTAAGCCGCGCGTGGCATGAACTCCCCATCGGTTGATGGCGCGGACTGGCTGGACCAAGTCACCCAACGGCTGGCGTTGGTGGGCTTTGCCGGGCTGTGGTTCATGGGCATGATGATTTTTTACGATGGTGCGGCACGGCACCTGGGCGCACCGCGTATTGCCGGGTTTTCGGACTACGGTGAATTGGTGTTTCCGGTGGTCATTGCCAGCTGCTTTCCTGCCGGGCTGTGGCGGCAAAGCAATGTCACGGTGCGAGTGCTTGGCACCGTGCTTGGAGCCAAAGCCAACGCTTGGTTTGAAACCTTGGCCGCATGGGTAACGCTGGCTTTTTTTGTGGTGCTGGCCTGGCAGTTTGTGCTGATGACGGCTGACTACGGTGCAGCCGGACGCTCCACCGGCACCGTGGCGCTGGCGTTGGCGCCTTGGTGGTGGGTGACCTCGGGCATCATGCTGTTGTGCTTACCCGTGCAAGGACTGGTGTGCTTGCGCTGGACGCGACGCGCATGGCGCCTGAGCGCATCAACCCAAACACCGGCCGTGGCGCCATGAACCCGGGACACCTGACTTGACCGACGACCCCATTCTGACGGCCACGCTTGGCCTGCTGGCCATGTTCATCATGATTGTGCTGCATGTGCCCGTGGGTATTGCCATGGGGGTGGTGGGCGTGGTGGGCACGGGCTTGATTATTGGCTTTGAGCCCGCCCTTACCTTGTTGGCCACTGAGCCCTCGGCGGCCATGGCAGCCGAAGGCTTGGCGGTGATCGCCATGTTTTTGCTTATGGGCAACCTGGCGCACGCGGGCGGGCTGTCGGACGAGTTGTACCGCTTGGCCCACGTTGCGGTGGGACACTTTAAGGGCGGCTTGCTGTTTGCCACCATTGCCGCGTGTGCTGGCTTTGGTGCCATATGTGGCTCTTCGGTGGCCACCACCGCCACCATGGCCAAAATTGCGTTGCCGCAAATGCTCTCTCGCGGCTACGCGCAGTCCATTGCGGCGGGAGCCATTGCCTCGGGGGGCACGCTGGGCATGATTATTCCGCCCTCGGTGGTGATGATTCTGTATGCCATCTTGACCGAGAACTCCATCATCGCTTTATTTTTGGCGGCAATCGTGCCGGGGCTGTTGGCGGTGGTGTTGTACTTTGTGGCCATTGCCGTGGCGGTGCGGCGTTATCCGGCCCTGGCTCCCAACGAGACCCAAGCCAGCTGGCAGCAGCGGCGCCAAACCGCACGCTCGAGCTGGGCCGTGGTGTTGCTTGCCGTGGTGGTCTCGGGTGGCATTTATACCGGCATCTTTACCGTCAGTGAGGCCGCCTCGGTGGGCGCCTCGGTGGCGTTTTTGTTGGCCTGGCTGCGCAAGCGCTTGACCACCCACAATTTTTTGGCCTCGCTAAGCGACACCGCAGCCAACACCGGCTTGATATTCGTCATCATCATCGGCGCCTCGGTGTTTTCGTACTTCGCCACGCTGTCGGGCTTGCCCGAGGCCATCGTGACGTGGATAGAAAGCATGCAGCTGCCCGGCTGGATGGTCCTTGCGTTGTTGATGGTGTTTTTTTTGATTCTTGGCTCGATTTTCGACACCATCGCCGCCATGGTGCTCACCTTGCCGTTTGTGTATCCCATCATCATTGGTTTGGGGTACGACCCGGTGTGGTGGGGGGTGATCAACATTGTGGTGATTGAATTGGGCATGATCACGCCGCCCATTGGCATCAATGTGTTCGTGCTGCACGGCATGGCCAAAGACTTGCCGCTTAAGACGATTTTTAAAGGGGTTACACCGTTTTTGGTGGCCGACTTGGTGCGCTTGGTGTTGTTGCTGGTGTTTCCCTCGCTTAGCCTGTGGTTGCCCAAGCAGTTGGGCTGGATGTAGCGTGCGCCGCCCACGGCTGGACTCATGATGCAATCGCTTGGCGCCCGATACCAGGTGGCGCTGTTTGGCGCCACGGGGGGCGTGGGCGCGGCCTTGCTCAACGCCTTGGTTAACGACGCCGCCTGCGCGCGCGTGTTTGCCGGGTCGCGGCGCCCGCTACAGGCCGCCTCGCCCAAGGTGACGCCCTTTGTCTTTGACCTGAATCAAGAAGCCTCAATTGCCCAGGCCGCCCAGCACATGCAGCAAGCCGCAGGCACGGTGGACATGGTGCTGGTGGCCACGGGGTTGCTGCACGGCCCATTGGTCAAGCCAGAGAAGACCTTTCGCGCACTCGACGGCGCTGCCCTGGCCCAGTGGTTTGCGCATAACACGATTGGCCCGGCGCTCATTGGCAAGCACATGTTGCCGTTGTTGCCCACCACCACGCGTGGCATTTTTGCGGCGTTGTCGGCCAAGGTGGGTTCGGTTTCGGACAACCGACTCGGCGGCTGGCACGGCTACCGCGCGTCCAAGGCGGCGCTCAACATGATCATTAAAAACTTCGCCATCGAGCTGGCGCGCCGTCACCCGCTGGCGTTGTGTGTCGCGCTGCATCCGGGCACGGTGGACACACAGTTATCGCAACCTTTTCAATCGTCGCTAAGGCCGGGGCAACTTAGCGCGCCGGCCCAAGCTGCGCATCATTTACTGACCGTGCTAGACCAAGCCCCATGCGAGCAAAGCGGCGAGTTGTTGGCGTGGAATGGTCAGGTAATCGCGCCATGAGTTACCCGGCCTCGCCACGTGTGGGTTGGCCGCGTTGGGCCGTGGCCGTGCTATGGATAGGCGCCCTGCTCGGGCCCGGCCCAGGCGTGGCACAAACTGCCGCGGCGATTGCCCCCGAGGCGGCCACTGGCTTGCGTGCGGCCCAGCCGGCCACGCGCCACTCGCGTTATGCGGTGGTCAGTGCCAACCCGCTGGCCTCACAGGCTGGCGCGCGCATGCTGGCGCAAGGTGGCTCCGCAATGGACGCAGCCATCGCCGCGCAGTGGGTGCTGGCGTTGGTGGAGCCGCAATCCAGCGGGCTGGGCGGTGGCGGCTTTGTGCTGCATTTTGACGGCACGCACGTGACCGCCATTGACGGCCGCGAGGTGGCGCCGCAGACAGCCACCGAGGATTTGTTTTGGGTTGATGGCAAGCCCATGCCGTTTGCCCAGGCCATGGTGGGCGGTCGGGCCGTGGGGGTGCCGGGATTGGTCAAGGCGCTGGAGCAGGCGCATCAACGCCACGGCAGCTTGCCGTGGGCCACCTTGTTTGAGCCAGCCATTGCGCTGGCCAGCCAGGGCTTTGCGGTGTCGCCCCGC
This sequence comes from Burkholderiaceae bacterium, assembly GCA_023262365.1. GTDB lineage: Bacteria > Pseudomonadota > Gammaproteobacteria > Burkholderiales > Burkholderiaceae_C > RS62. Next base: position 8,133 of record JALRBF010000147.1, on the reverse strand, counting down.
TTGCATCAATTGCTGCAAAAAGACCGGTTTCTCAGGCAAGACCCACAGGCCGCGGCGCTGTATTACCTTGGCGATGGCAACGCCGTGCCGGTGGGCCACTGGCTTACCAACCCGCGCCTGGCCGCGGTACTCATGCGCCTGGCGCGCGAGGGCAGCGCCGCGCTGTACGACGGCCCCCTTGCCCAGCGCATGGTGCAGGCGGTGCGCCAACACGCCACCAACCCCGGCCGCTTGCAACGCCACGACTTGCTGGCGTACCAGCCCCGCGTCAGCGAGGCCATGTGCTTTGACTACACAAGCAAGCCCGGTATCCCTTACACCATTTGTGGCATGCCACCGCCAAGCTCGGGCACCCTGGCGGTGGCACAAATCCTTGCCATCTCGCGCATCGCCGCGGGTAACGATGCGCTAACCTGGCTGACGTATCTTGAAGCGGCGCGGCTGAGCTTTGCTGACCGCGCCCTTTACGTGGCCGACCCAGCGTTTGTGCCAGCACCTGCGGGGGATTGGCGCAGTTTGCTTGCGCCGGGCTACCTGCGGCACCGGGCCGCCCTGATTCAATCAACGGCTGCGGCGCAGGTGCAAGCCGGTGACCCCAGCCCTTGGTGGCCTGCGGCGACGTCCACGCCAGCGGCCGCGGCCATGCCCGAGCAGCCCGAATACGGCACCACGCACATCAGCGTGGTCGATGCCCAGGGCCGTGCGGTGAGCCTAACTTCGTCGATTGAAAGCGCATTTGGCGCGCGGCTGATGGTGGACGGGTTTTTGCTTAACAACCAACTCACCGACTTCAGCTTTACCGCCCACGACGCGGCAACCGGCCGTCCCGTGGCCAACCGGGTGCAGCCGGGCAAGCGGCCCCGCTCGTCCATGACGCCGCTGATGGTGTGGAACCGGCGCACCGGGCACTTGGCCTACGTGCTGGGCAGCCCGGGCGGCAGCATGATCATTCACTACGTGGCGCGCGCGCTGCAAGCCATGCTTGACCAAGGCCTCAACCCAGCGCAAGCCGTGCAACAACGGCATCTGGGCGTGGGCACCAGCCGCCGGGTGTGGGTCGAGCAAGGTCGGTTTGACGCCGCGGCGTTGGCAACCCTGCAGGCGCTGGGCTACACGCCGCAAGTTAACAGCCTGACCAGCGGGCTACATATCTTGTACCGCCCCGAACCGCAGGGGCCATGGCTCGGCGGCGTGGACCCGCGGCGCGAGGGCAGCGCCGCCGGCTTGTGAGGTGGCGCGCCTTAGGCGCCCACGGCCTGGGCCACCATCTGCGCGGCGTCAACCGCCTCGCTCTGCTCAACCCACGCCACAAACAAATCGGGCCGCACCAACACACTGTTGCAGCCGTAGGCCTCACGCAACGCGGCGCTGGGATGGTGCGCATGACGCAGCGGCACGCCCATGGCTTGCGCGGCGGCCTCAAAGGCTTCGCCCGTGGCGGGGCTTTGGCCAAAATTAAGCAACACAAAGGCGCCGCCCAGGTGGTCCCACAAGTCGCTGCCATCCGGCAGCGGCTGGGGTGCGAGGTGGTAGCCGGCCTGTGCTCGCACCGTGTGCTTGCCTTTGGCCCCCGATTGCGCACCCGCCTGGCCAGCCACCAGCGGCGAGCCCGCGTAGTGCGGCAGAAATTCGGTTACGTCGATGTCGTCGGCGCGCGTGCGTTGTTGCCACGCTTGTTCAAACGCCTGGCGGTCGCGTTGCGGGTCATGCCGGGCACAAAAATCGCTAAAGTCGGCAATCATGCGCCCAATAAAGTCTTGTGAAACCGACTTGAACACCGGCAAACGCTCGGTGGTGTAGCTTGGCAGCAGGTGCGGCCCGCCCCAGCCGTTTAAACACGCCACGAGCTTCCAGCTGAGGTTGGTGGCGTCTTCAAAACCCGTGTTGACGCCATAACCACCATACGGCGGGTGGCTGTGCGCTGCGTCACCGGCAATGAACACGCGCCCGTTTTGGTAGCGATTGGCCATGGAGATGCGCAAGTCCCAAAACCCGATGTGCTCAAACGTCACGTCAAAGCGCGCGCCCACCACGTCGTACAAATACGCAGCAAAGTCAAAGTTGTCTTTGGTGGCGTGTTCGGGCACCGGGGCGTGGTAAAACCAGCCGCCTTGTAAATCCACGCGCCCCAAAAATTGCCAGTACCCGTCCAGCGCAGGGCTCATGACGTTAAAAATCGTCTTACCCGGATAACGCGCCAGCAGCCCATCGAGCTCAACCGAGCGAAACACCAACAAAGCCATGCGTGGCCCTTGGTGGTCGGTGTCTTGCTCAATGCCTGCGAGTTCGCGCACCACCGAGCGTGCCCCGTCGCAGCCCACGGCATAGGCGGCCTTCACTTGGCCCTGACTCGATGCATCGGCCGATTGGTACGCAAGTGTGGCAGCGGTGGCGTCTTGCGTCACGCCCGTGACACTGGCCCCCGTGATTAAGCGAACGCCTGGCAGCTCGCTGGCGCGCTGGCGCATCACGTCTTCCAGCAAATATTGTGGCAGCCGCTCGTTGTCAGCAAAGTAATACGGCCGCACCTTGCTGCGTTGAAACCAGTCGTGGTAGTGGTTGCCCAGCAGTTGCCCGTAGGCAATCAGCCCGGCGTTGCCAAAGGCCGGCGGAATGGGGCTTGCGTCGCGCACCGCCTGCGCAATGCCCCAGCGCCGAAAATGCTCACCCGTGCGCTGCGTAAGGCTTTGGCCCTTGGGAATGCGATGCAGTTGGGTGGTTTTCTCCAACAACACCACCGACTTGCCTTGCTGCGCCAGATCAATGGCCAACCCAAGCCCAACCGGTCCAGCCCCGGCAATGGCCACGTCAGCGGTTATTTGGTCTACCATGAACCGTTCCTTTACTCGTTTGCTGCGCTGGCGCCGCTTGGCTGCGACCACCCGGCGCGGCGATGGTAAACGAGTTCATCGCCACAGGTTGTCACATGAAACAAGCATCCCTTCAGTCCGTAAGTCAACGCGTGCTCATTGTGGGCGCTGGGCCCGTGGGCCTGGTGGCGGCGATTGATTTGGCGCAACGCGGCGTGCCCGTGACGGTGATTGAGCGGCGCGCCACGCCCGACTCGCTTACGGTGCGCTGCAACCACATCGCGGCGCGAAGCATGGAGATTTTTCGCCGCCTTGGGTTTGCCCATGAGGTGCGCGGCGCGGGTTTTCATGACGATTTTCCCCACGACGTGGCCATACGTCTTAACGCCGTGGGCGCTGACATGGGGCGCATCCCCATTCCGGGGCGAGGCGGGCGGCAACGCGGCGACCCCGGCCCCGATACGGGATGGCCCACGGTGGAGCCACCGCATCGCATGAATCAAATTTTTCTTGAGCCCATATTGCACCGCGTGGCCGCGCGCACGCCCGGGCTGACCCTGTGTTTGGACACCGAGCTGATTGAGTTAACCGACAACGACCAAGGGGTATGCGCCACCGTGCGCTCGCAAGGCGCCACGCGCACGCTGGAGGCGGCGTACCTCATTGGCTGCGATGGCGGCAGCTCGTTGGTGCGCAAACACATAGGCGCTGTGCTCGAGGGCGACCCCTTGATTCAACACGTACAGTCCACCTTTATTCATGCCCCAGGTCTAACCCAAATGATGCGCAGCGAGGCCGCTTGGGGCATTTTGAACATCAACTTGCGCCGCTGCGGCACCATTTACACCATCGACAACGACGACCGCTTTTTGGTACACAACTACGTGCTGCCAGGCGAAACCTTCGACACCGTTGACCGTGACGCCTGCTTGCGCACGATTTTGGGTGTGGACAAAGATTTTCGGTACACCGTGTTACGCGTAGAGGACTGGACGGGCAAGCGTCTAATGGCCAACAAGATGGCGCATGGCCGCATTTTTTTGGCGGGCGACTCGGCGCATTTGTGGGTGCCCATGGCCGGCTACGGCATGAACGCGGGCATTGCCGACGCCACCGGCCTGACGTGGCTGCTTGACGGTGTGTTGCACGGCTGGCTTGCCCCGGAGGCGCTGCAAGCCTATCAGGCCGAGCGCTTGCCCATTACCGAACAAGTCTCGCATCAGGCCATGCGCACGGCCGAGACCATGATCAAAAACCGCGCAGCGGTACCGCCCACCATTGAAGACGCCACCCCCGAGGGCGCGGCCGCAAGGCAAGCGTATGGCGCACAAACCGCAGCCCTGAATACGCCGCAGTACTGCTGCGCGGGCCTAAACTTTGGCTACTACTACGACCACTCGCCCCTGGTGGTGTACGACGATGAACCGCCCCCGGGCTACAGCATGGCCGAGTACACGCCATCGACTGTGCCTGGGTGTCGCTTTGCGCACGTGGTGATGCCCGACGGTTCCTCGCTTTACGACCACCTGGGCCCGGGCTACACCTTGGTGCGAACCCAACCCCACCAAGGTGCGGGCTTGTTGCAAGCCGCGCACGAGGCCAAGGTGCCGCTTACCGTGCTGGACTTGGCGCCTTCTTCACTGCACGACCACGCGCTGTACGTGGTGCGCCCCGACCAACACGTGGCGTGGCGTGCCCAGCATGACCCGGCTGCGCCACAGGCGCTGTGGCATACCTTAACGGGCCGCGCCCTGGCCTAGGGCAACAACACGTCGAGTAGGGCCTGGCGCCGGTTGTGCTGCACCTCATGCAAGGCGCGCCCAATGGCCTCGCGCAGCGCGCTGGGTTGGGCCACCTGCTCGGCATAGGCGCCGTGGGCGCGTGCCACCGCACAGTAATCGGGTGGTGGCCCCAACGCAGTTAAGGGCATGGGGGCCAGCGCCGAGGCCTCGCCACTGGGGTACATGCTCAGCGTGGCCCGCTTCACTGCTTGCCAACGCCCGTTGTTAAAAACCACGGTTAACACGGGTAAGTCGTGGCTGGCGGCCACCTGATGGCAAGCCGACGGGTTGGCAAACAGGTACGACCCATCGCCCACCGCCGCCACCACCGTGCGCTCGGGCTGCGCCAGTTTGGCGCCCAGGGCCGCCGGCAAGCCCCAGCCCAACCCGCCCGACAGTGGTGTCCAGTGCAGCTGCCCGTGGCGCGACAAATCCATGGCCCCAGGAACCGGGCCCAGCTCGGCAAACAAGGCGGCCTCAACGCCCGCTTCGTCGGCCAAGACGTGGCTGACAAAAGCCGGCGTCATCACACCGCGCTCGGCCTCATCCAGCGCCTGCTGCACACCTTGGCGTTGCGCTTGGCGCGTGGTAGCCAGCCACTGCCGCCGCTTGGCCACCGCTTGCTCATCCAGCAAGGGGCGCAGCGCCGCGCGCAAAGCAGGAACCGCCAAGTTGGGATCGGCACGCAGGTTAAGGTTGGCGCGAAAGCCTTTGTACGGAATGCCCTCATCCAGCGGGTCCAGACCCAGCGCAACCACATGGGCTTGCGGCGGTGCCGCCTCCAGTGGCGTCCACGGCACCATGGCGCCGATGGTAAGAATGGCATCGGCTTGAGACAACACCGCCGCGGGTTCAAAACCCAGATGCGACGGATGGTCGGTGGCCAGTGCATTGGCGGTGGGCCAAAACTCCACTGCCCCCCAAGCGGTTTCGCTGAGCAGCTCGGCCAACTGCGCCACATGGCCGGTGGCCGGGGTGCGCTGTACCACCACCACCACGCGCTGCGCCTGGGCCAGCGCTTTGGCCGCTTGCTCCAGGGCTTGCGGGTTGGGCGGTGTGCCCCATGCCTCATGCACCACTGGTGGCGCAAGTTCATGCGCCACCGGCTCGGCCAACACCTCGCGCGGCAGGCTCACGTACACCGGCGCCGGCGGTGCTGCCTGGGCAATCGAGACCGCGCGCTGCACCACCGTGGCCGCTTGCTCGGGGTAGCGCAGCTCGTACGTCCATTTGGTGGCCTCTTGCACCAATGAGGCCTGGTTGAACATTTCTTGACCCCAATGAATGGGCGTTTGGCGGCTGCCGTGACGGCCTGTTTCGGTGATGGGCGAGCGGCCCGACATGAGCAACATGGGAACCTGTGAGGCGGCGGCATTGAGCGCGCCCATGGTGCAGTTGGCCAAACCCACATTCACATGCACCATCACCGCCGCCATCTTGCCCGAGACCAAGTGATAACCATGCGCCATGCCCACCGCCACGTTTTCGTGATGAATGGCTAGGGCCTTTGGCATGGCCCCCGATTGCGCATCGGCGCTCAAGGCCTCGATGATGGAGGGAAAGTCGGTTCCAGGGTTGGCCAGCAAATGATCAACGCCACTGCGTTTCATTTGGTACAGCAAATGGGCCGCAGCGGTTTGTAAGCTAGGGTTATCACGGGTCATGGCAGCAAGTCACCAAAGTGTTTGGTCATCGTGGCAGTGGCGTGTATTATCAAGCGTACTCGAGACAAAACCCCCTGACATAGGAGACACACAATGAAACGTATCCCGACCATGTTGGCAGGCGCCGTGCTCGGCTTAGCGGCCGCCGGGGCATCGGCACAACAAATCTCCATCGCCACGTCCAACCCGGGTGCGATCTACCACAGCATTGGCACGGCGATTGCCAAGGTGCTCAACGAGTCGGGTGTCAACGCCACGGTGCAACCGGCCACCAGCCCCAACCAGTACCTGCCACTCATCAGCAGCGGTGAGTTTGATATGGGGCCAGTGAACTTGCAAGAGCTGAGCTACGCGTACAAGGGTGAGGCGTGGTTTGCCGGACGCGCCAACAAGGGGTTGCGTTTGTTGGCCCTGCACTACCCGTTGCGCGTGACGATGTTTGTGCGTGCGGACAGCGACATGCAAACGATTGCCGACCTCAAGGGCAAGCGCATGACCGCAGGCTACACCGCACAAAAAACCATCAACCCGCAAAACGCGGCCATGTACGCCACGGCCGACATGACCGAGAGCGACATCAAGCCCGTGCCCGTGCCCAGCGTGGTGGGTGGGGCCAATGCGTTCATGTCGGGTTCGGCCGACGCCTTTATGTTTGCGCTTGGCGCCGGCAAGGTGCGCGAGGCCGACGCCGCCGTGGGCGGCATTCGCGCCCTGAAAATTATTAAGCAACCCGATAGCGAAGAAAAAATTCGTAAGCATTGGCCCGTGGGGTATCTCACCTTGGTTAATCCGGGCCCAGCCGCCGGCCCCGGGGTAAAAGAGCCCACGTGGATGTTGACGTACCCGCAAGCGATTGCCTCGGGCGAGAAGATGTCCGACGAGGCGGCCTACAACGTAGCCAAGGCCATGTACAACGGCGCGGCCCAACTTGGTAAGCTGCTGCCGCCGTTTCGTTTGTTTAATCCCAAAGAAATGGTGGGCCCCAGTGGTGGCGTGCCCTATCACCCGGGCGCCATTAAGTTTTACAAAGAAGTGGGCATCTGGAAGTAACGCACGCCGCGCATGACCCCTGACTCCCAGACCCCTACCCAGCGGGTCAACCACCCGGCCCAGCCCCTGCCCCCGCAGGGGTTTTTCTCATCGGTGGGTACCGTGTTGTCGGCCTTGATTGTGCTGCTGGCCGCGGCGTGGTCGCTTGATATACCGCGTGCGCTTGGCGTGGCGTTTTATCCCGCCCAGCTCTTGGGCTTGATTCTGGCTTTGTCGGTGGCCGTGGCGTTGTTGTCGCGAGACCATCGCGGGCAGCCACACGCCGTGGCGCCGCCCTGGTATGACTGGCTAGCCGCCGGGGTGGTCTTGCTCGGTGGTGGGTTCTTGGCGTGGCGCTACGCCAGCTTGGTGGACTTGGTGTTGTTGCGTCCGCCACAGGCCGTTGCCATCGGCCTGGTTTTGCTGCCGCTGACGCTTGAGGCGTTGCGCCGCACGGTGGGCTGGACGTTGCTGTGGGTGGTGGCTATTTTTGTGGCCTACGCCTTGTTTGGCGATGCCGTACCCGGCAGGTTGGCCGGCCGCGCGCAAGACTGGGACAAAGTTGCCTCTTACCTGTCGCTTGACGTCAACGGCGTGCTGGGCATTCCGCTGCAAATTGCCAGCACCGTGGTGATTGCCTTTGTGCTGTTTGGCACCATGCTCAACCGCGTGGGTGGGGCGCAGTTTTTTACCGATGCCGCGCTCACCGTCATGGGTGGCCTGCGCGGACCGCCACCTCGGCGGCGGCTGGTTGCGGGGTGGTCACCACGATGACGCCAGCGGTAGGCATGAGCTGACCGGCTGAGATCGCCACGTCTCCGGTACCCGGGGGCAGGTCGACGACCAGCA
>JALRBF010000102.1 GCA_023262365.1 Burkholderiaceae bacterium | reverse complement strand
CGTGGCCATTGCCGCCACCTCCATGCTCAGCATGGCAGGCATTGTGGTGGCCCTAGACGCCTATGGCCCCATCACCGACAACGCCGGGGGCATTGCCGAAATGGCCGAATTGCCCAGCGCCGTGCGCGACATCACCGACCCGCTGGACGCCGTGGGCAACACCACCAAGGCCGTAACCAAGGGCTACGCCATTGGCTCGGCTGGCTTGGCCGCGTTGGTGCTGTTTGCCGACTACACCCACAAGCTCGAGGGCTATGGCCAGTCGCTGGCGTTTGACCTGAGCGACCCCAAGGTCATCATTGGCCTGTTTATTGGCGGCTTGGTGCCCTACCTGTTTGGCGCCATGGCCATGGAGGCCGTGGGCCGCGCCGCCGGTGCGGTGGTGGTGGAGGTGCGCCGCCAGTTCAACGAGATTCCGGGCATCATGGAAGGCACGGCCAAGCCCGAATACGGCCGCGCCGTGGACATGCTGACCGCTGCGGCCATTAAAGAGATGGTGCTGCCCTCACTGTTGCCTGTGGCGGTGCCCATTGTGGTGGGCTTGCTGCTTGGGCCCGTGGCACTGGGTGGCTTGCTCATGGGCACCATCGTTACCGGCTTGTTTGTGGCGATTTCCATGTGTACTGGTGGCGGGGCCTGGGACAACGCCAAAAAGTACATCGAAGACGGTCACTTTGGCGGCAAAGGCAGCGAGGCACATAAGGCCGCCGTTACCGGTGACACCGTGGGTGACCCCTACAAGGACACCGCTGGCCCGGCCATTAACCCGTTGATTAAGATCATAAACATTGTGGCCCTGCTGATTGTGCCGTTGTTGGTGTAGCGCGCTGCTTTAACATATGGGGATGTCCACGCTCAAAGGCACCACCATCCCCTTGCACGCGGCCCCTGCGGGGGCCGCTTTGCTTGCCGAGCCCGCGGCGGTTGGCCCCAATTTACGCGACACCCTGGGGCGGCCGCTGCGCGACTTGCGCATCAGCGTAACCGACCGCTGCAACTTTCGCTGCAGCTATTGCATGCCCAAAAGTGTGTTTGGCCGCAATCATCGGTTTTTGCCGCAGACCGAGCTGCTGTCGTTTGAAGAAATCACGCAAGTGGCCCGGGCGTGCTTGCCACTGGGCATCAAAAAAATTCGTATCACCGGGGGCGAGCCGCTGCTGCGCAAGGGCTTGCCCACCCTCATTGGTCAACTGGCCGGGCTGCGCCACGCCAACGGCGCGCCGCTTGACCTGACCCTAACCACCAACGCCAGCTTGCTGGCGCGCCAAGCCCATGCGCTGCGCGACGCCGGGCTGCAGCGCCTGACGATTAGCCTAGACGCATTGGACGATGCTACGTTTCGACGCATGAACGACATGGACTTTGCCGTGGACGATGTGCTTGCGGGCATTGAGGCGGCGCAACGCGCGGGATTTGCCAGCATTAAGGTGAACATGGTGGTGCAGCGCGGCGTTAACGAAGACCAAATCGTGCCCATGGCCGCGCATTTTCGCGGCACCGGCATTACGCTGCGCCTCATTGAGTACATGGACGTGGGCGACACCAACGGCTGGCAAATGACCCAGGTGGTGCCCAGCGCCGAGGTACGCCAGCGCATTCACGCGGTGTACCCGCTGGTGGCCTTGGCGGCCAGCACGCCGGGCGAGACCGCGCAGCGCTGGGGCTACGCCGACGAGCAGGGCCAGCACGACCCCAACCTGGGTGAAATTGGCCTCATTTCCAGCGTAACCCAGGCGTTTTGTGGGGACTGCAACCGCGCCCGACTGTCCACCGAGGGGCGGCTGTTTTTGTGTTTGTTTGCCAGCCAAGGACACGACTTGCGCCAATGGCTGCGCCAACCGGTTGACACCGCCACACTCAGCGCCGCGATTGCCGGCATATGGCAAGCGCGCACCAATCAATACTCGGCGCTGCGGGGCTTGGCACAAGCGTCTGAGGCCAACGCCCCAAAAATTGAAATGAGTTACATCGGCGGCTAGCGCGGTACGCCCTGGTTGGCCAACGCGTCGGCGCGCTCGTTGCCGGGGTGGCCGGCGTGGCCTTTGACCCAGTGCCAGGTAATCTCGTGGCCTTGCTGGTGCACCAAGTCGTCCAGCACCTGCCATAAATCGACGTTTTTTACCGGTTTGCCTGCGGCGGTTCGCCACCCCTTGGCGCGCCAACCCACCAGCCACTCGGTGATGCCTTTGCGCACGTATTCGCTGTCCAGCCACACCTCAAGCCGACAGGGGCGCTTAAGCGCACGCAAGGCCTCAATCACCGCGCTGAGCTCCATGCGGTTGTTGGTGGTGTTGGCGGCACCGCCGCACAGTTCGCGCTGCTGCTGGTTGGACACCAGCAACACCCCCCAGCCGCCGGGGCCAGGGTTGCCCTTGCAGGCGCCGTCGGTGTAGGCCACCACGTGCGGCTTCATGCGTGCGGTGCGCGTTGGGCCGCGCGTGCGGGCTGGGCCCGAGCCGATGGCCGGCGCCACGCCGGACGAATGCGCCGCATACCCACCACGCGTTTAACCGCAACCATCACGTAAGCCCCTCCCAGCCATGGCGTCCAGCGCGCGCCCCATTGTTCCATCCACCCCAGTCGTGCCTGCCACAGCGAGTTTTGCCACGGGGGCCGAAACACCCCCACCCGCTGCCACTGCACCTCAAAATCCAACAGCGTCAGCCAATCGCGCAGCCGCCAGCGCCCGAGCATTTGGTGGGTGGCAGGGGTGTCTTGGGCCAAATCGTCTTCGCTTAAGGCCAAGCCCCGCATGCGCCGCACCCGCCGCGAAAGCCAAAATTGCGCCCCCCACCAGCTCAGCGGCTGCAGCCCCGTCACCACCAACTGCCCCTCGGGCATCAACACCCGCGCGGCCTCGCGCAAACAATCGTGCGGCAACGCGGTTTGCTCTAGGGTGTGGGGCAGCACCAGCAAGTCCACGCTGCCCGACTCCAGCGGCAACGCCGCCGGGTGTGCCACCGCCTCAGGCCCCGAGGCCTGGGCCGACTCGGCGCCCAGCCCAAAACGCCACCGGTGCGGCATGCGGTTTTCACGCAAAGCCTCAAGCACGGGCAAGCCCAGCTGCACCGCGTGGTAGCCAAACACGTCCGAGACCACCTGGTCTAGGGTGCGCTGCTCCCAGCCCAGCAACGTTTGGGCCGCGGGTGAGTGCCACCAATCGTCCCTACCTATAATTCGCCTCGACATGACCTTGTTGCCCATCCCTGCCTTTACCGACAACTATATCTGGCTGCTGCACGATGATCGACAGGCCATGGTGGTTGACCCCGGCCAAGCGCAGCCCGTGCTGCAAGCCCTGCACAAGCGCGGCCTAACGCTGCACAGCGTACTCATTACGCACCATCATGGTGACCACATTGGCGGCGTAAGCGAGCTGCTTGCCGCGGCGCCAAGCGCCCAAGTGTACGCGCCCAGCCGCGAGGCCAAGCACTTCAATTTTTTGTATGAGCCGGTGCAGCCGGGGCAAAGCCTCAACGTGCTGGGCACCACGTGGCGCGTGCTCGATGTGGCCGCCCACACCGCCGGCCATGTGGCCTACGTGGGTAATCCGCCTGGGCATGAGGCACCGGTGCTGTTTTGTGGCGACACGCTGTTCTCGGCCGGCTGCGGCCGCTTGTTTGAAGGCACCGCCGCCGACATGCAGCGCGCCTTGCAGCAACTGGCCGAGCTACCCGCGCACACCCTGGTGTGCTGCGCCCACGAGTACACCCAAAGCAACGTGCGCTTTGCCCTGGGCGTTGAGCCCCACAACCCGGCGCTGCAACGCCACGCTGAGCAAGTGGCCGCGCGTCGCGCCGCCAACCTTCCTACCCTTCCGAGCCAAATTGGGCTCGAATTGCAAATCAACCCCTTTATGCGCACCGCACACGCCACGGTGCAACAAGCGGCATCAGCGCGCGCCGGGCACCCCGTGGCCCACGCCACCGAATGCCTGGCGGTGCTGCGCGAATGGAAAAACCAATCATGACATCACACCGATACCCGGGCGCGGCATGGTTAGCGGCGCTGCTGGTGGTGACCCTAACAGGCTGCCAAACCATGGTGCAAGCGCCCTCGCCCGTTAGCGCCATGGGCAGCGGTACCCCTGCCGCCACCACGCCGGCAAGCCCGGCGCGTGTCACGCGCCCGGCCACGGCCACACCAGCGACCGATGCGGGTGGCGAACTCAAAGACTTGGTAAGCGCCGAGCCGGTAACCAGCCAAGTGGCGCAAGCCCCGCAAACCCCCGAAGAGACCAGCGTGCCCGACCTATGGGACCGCATACGCCGCGGTATGGCGTTACCCGGGATCGAATCGTCACTGGTGCGAACCCACGAGGTTTGGTATGCCTCACGCCCCGACTACATGGGCCGCATGACGGTACGCGCGGAGCGTTATTTGTTTTACATCGTTGAAGAGGTTCAGCGGCGCAAGCTGCCCATGGAGTTGGCGCTGTTGCCGTTTATTGAAAGCGCGTTTAACCCTCAGGCCGAATCGCGCGCCCGAGCCATGGGTATGTGGCAGTTCATGCCTGCCACCGGGCGCCACTTTGATTTGGCACAAAACCACTTTCGCGACGAGCGGCGCGACGTCATGGCCTCAACCCGCGCGGCACTCGATTACCTCGAGCAGTTGTACGCCGAATTTCAAGACTGGCACCTGGCGTTGGCCAGTTACAACTGGGGCGAGGGCAACGTGCGCCGGGCGGTTAGACGCAACGCCAACGCGGGCAAACCCACCACCTACGAGAACCTGCGCATGCCGCGCGAGACGCGCAACTACGTGCCCAAATTGTTGGCCTTTGCCAACATTGTCAAAGACCCCAAGCGCTTTCAGGTGGCGCTGCCAATCATTCCCAATCACCCGTACTTTGATGCGGTCACCATCACGCGTGACATTGATGTGGCACTGGTCACCGAGCTGGCCCGCATATCAGAAGAGGATTTTCGCGCCCTCAACCCGTCGCTTAAGCACCCGGTGATTTTGGCTGCTGGCACGCCGCAGGTGCTACTGCCGTGGGAAAACGCGGCTTTGTTCAACACCAACCTGGCCGAGTACCAAGGCGCCCTAGCCAGTTGGACGGTGTACGTCACGCCGCGCAACATGAACACGGCGCGCATTGCACGCACCGTGGGCATGAGCGACACCGAGCTCAGGCAGGTAAACGACATACCCAAAGGCCGCGTGGTGCGCAAGGGCTCGACGCTGCTGGTCAAGCGCAGCGCAAAAGTTAAGCGCGATGTCTCCGAGCGCATTGCAGAGACGGGTCAGCTCAAGCTCACCCCGATTGACGGCACCGTGGTCAACCGCATTCGCGCCAAAGCGGGCGAAACGGTGGCCAGCATGGCCAAGCGTTTGGGCGTCTCGGCCCAGTCGCTGGCCAAGTGGAACCGTTTAAGCACCAGCACGCGCTTGGCCAAAGACCAACGTCTTACGGTGTACCTGCCGCGCAACTACGGCAAGCGCAACCGGCGCTAGCGCCGGTCGATGAGGGCGTGGGCAATGGTGCCCAAGTCCACGTACTCAAGCTCGCTGCCCGAGGGTACGCCGCGCGCCAGCCGGCTTACCTTTACGCCCAAACCTTTAAGGCTTTGCGCCAGCACGTGGGCCGTGGCCTCGCCCTCGGCGGTGAAGTTGGTGGCCACAATCACCTCTTGCAGGGTGCCAGCGTCGCGGCTTACACGCTCAATGAGGCCGGGCATGCCGGTGTCCATGGGCTGCACCCCATCAAGCGGGCTAAGCCGCCCCATTAACACGTGGTAGCGCCCCTGAAACACCGCCGTGCGCTCCAGCGCCAACTGGTCGGCCGGTGTCTCTACCACGCAAAGCCGGGTGGGGTCGCGCGCGGGGTCTTGGCAAATGGCGCACGTGTCGGTTTCGGACAACGTATGGCACACGCTGCAATGCCCCACCCGCTGCACCGCCTGCTGCAAGGCCAAGGCAATTTGCTCGGCCCCCACCCGGTCGTGCTGCAACAGGTGGTAGGCCATGCGCGAGGCCGAACGCACCCCCACCCCGGGCAGGCGACGCAAGGCCTCGATCAACGTGGCCAGCGCAGCGCTTTGCGCCACCGTGCGGGCCTAAAAAGGCAGCTTCATGCCCGGCGGCATGCCCGGCATGCCACCACCCACCTTGGCCATGCGGGCCTCGGATTCGGCGTCAATTTGGCGCGCGGCGTCGTTAACGGCAGCGGCCACCATGTCTTCGACCATCTCGTGATCGTCACCCATGACCGAGGGGTCAATGCTGACGCGCAACACCTGATGCTTGCCCGTCATGCGCACCTTAACCAGCCCGGCGCCCGCCTGCCCCTCCACTTCCATGGCGGCAATTTCTTCTTGCGCTTTTTTTAAGTTTTCTTGCATGGCCTGCGCTTGCTTCATCAGGCCGGCGAGTTGTCCTTTGTTAAACATCGGTTTTCCTATCGCGCTTAAGTGTTAGGGGGCTGGCCTGGCAGCACCAGCGAGCCCGGAACAATTGTGCCTCCAAACGCCTGCATCACCTGTTGGACGTCGGGGTCTTGGGTGAGGGTTTGCACGGCGTGTTGCTGCTGGGCCGCTTGGTGTTGCTGGTGTCGCTGCGCCACGCAGTCGGTTACCTCGCCCAGCGAGACCACCAGTTTAACGGGGTACCCGGCCTGCGCCAGCGCCTGCTCAAGCCGGCGGCGCGGGCTGTCGTCGGCCAGCGCGGGCGCCTCAACCTGCACGCACCACTGGCGTGCGGTGGGCTCGCCCTGTGCCCCCTGCCACATGCTGCGTATGGCCAACTCGCGCGCCAGCGCGGCCACGCGTTCGGCCTGCAGCAACGATTCAACCAAGGCGCACCACTGGTCGTGGCTGGTAGGTTCGCCCACTGGCGCGGGGGGCAACTCGGGCGCGGTGGCCGCTGGCGTGGTGGCCAATGGCTCGGTCTCGTCAGGCTGAGCCGCTTGCGGCGGGTTGTTGGGGGCGGGATCCGGAGTGGTTTGCGGACTAAGTTCCGGTGTGGGCTGAGGTTCGGCGATGGCCGGAGGGGTGGCCTCGGGTACCGACTCAGGCTTAGGCGTTACGGTTTTTTTTTTGCTGCCCCCGCCAAAGGCCAAAAACCGCAGCAGCACCATGCTCAGTCCGGCGTACTCATCGGGCGCCCAGGTAAGGTCTTGCCGGCCTTGCAAGCACAGGCTGTACAGCAGTTGGGTTTCGTCTGGGGCCAGTGCAAGGGCCAGGGCTTGAATGGCTGTGGCGTGGTTGGTGGGATTGGCTTGTGCCAACTGCACCAAGGCCATGGCGTGCAGGGTTTCGGTCAGCACGTCCAACACCGCCTGCGCCGACTGCCCCACCTCGCGCAGGGTTTGAACGTGCTGCACCACGGCCGCGCCATCGGCCGCGGCCAGCGCCTCAAGCAACTGCAAGCCCCAGGTTTCGTCCACCAGGCCCAGCATGTCGCGCACCGCGGCTTCGGTAAGCTCGCCGTTGCCGTAGGCAATGGCTTGGTCGGTTAGGCTCAGCGCGTCGCGCATGGAGCCGCGCGCAGCAAGGCCCAGCAAGGGCAACGCCGAGGCTTGGGCGGTAACGGATTCTTGTTGCAACAAACCCTGCAAGTGCTCGGCAATGGTGGCCGGCGCCATGGGCCGCAAGTTGAACTGCAAACAGCGCGACAACACCGTGACTGGCACCTTTTGCGGGTCCGTGGTGGCCAGCACAAACTTAAGGTACTCGGGTGGCTCTTCGAGCGTTTTGAGCATGGCATTAAACGCCGTGGTGCTTAGCATGTGCACCTCGTCCACCATGAGCACCTTAAAACGCCCGTTCACCGGTTTGTACAAGGCTTGCTCAAGCACCGATTGAATGTCGTCTACGCCGCGATTGGAGGCGGCATCGAGCTCGATGTAGTCGGCAAAGCGGCCGCTGTCGATTTGCTCGCACACGTGGCAAACGCCGCATGGGGTGTCGGTGATGCCGCCATTACCGTCTGGCCCCACGCAGTTGAGCGACTTGGCCAAAATCCGCGAGACCGTGGTTTTGCCAATGCCACGCGTGCCCGTAAACAGGTACGCGTGATGCAGCCGCTGAGAGCGCAACGCGTTGCTCAAGGCCTGCACCACGTGGGCTTGCCCTACCATCTGGCCAAAGTGGCGGGGCCTGTACTTGCGCGCCAAAGCGGTATGTAGCATGGCGGCATTTTATGCCGGGCGTGGCCATCCCCCTTTAAAGCCCGCCCCAAACGGCGTGCGTAGAATGGTACGCGGCGAGCCTTCCCGCATGGTGCAGTGGCCAACCGGGTCAGGTGGGGAACCAAGCAGCCCTAACCGTGGTGACCAGTGCCGGGGTCAGGCTCGTCACCAATCGTCGTCCGGCTCGTCCTTTATCTGCCCGGGTGCCGCGCGCGTCCAGGCCCTGGAGACCTCGTCCGACAGTCCGTTGGGGATCAACGCGTCCTTCAGGTCACGCACGCTGAGACGCATGCCGCGACCGTAGCGGGCGACGATCGACGAAAGCGCCAGTGCTGCGCGTTCCGCCGGGAGTTCGAGCGCGTCTATGCAGTCGTTCGCGCAACTGGCCGTGATGCGCAACACATCTTCGTCACTGCGACCCGGTTGGATCATCGTCTTGGGAGGCAGCCGCTTGAGCGCGGCCAGCGTGTCATTGCCCAAGCCGAGGAAGCGGCCGACGGACATGCTGAGCGACCCCAGATCCATCCCGATCACCGAGTAGGCGGCCATGTCCTCGGAGATGCCGGTCACCTCTG
>JALRBF010000076.1 GCA_023262365.1 Burkholderiaceae bacterium | reverse complement strand
GGCCTTTGTCGAAATTGAACGCCAAGCCTTTGACATTTATTCGGCCAGTATTGACGCCATCGACCCATCATGATTTCCGGCAGAGTCACCGGCTTGATACTTGCTGGGGGGCAAGGCCAGCGCATGGGCGGCGCCGACAAGGGGTTGCAACCATTGGGTGGAATGCCTTTGGTAATGCACGTGCTGTGGCGGTTGGCCCCTCAGGTGCAAGATGTCGTCATCAATGCCAACCGAAATTTAGGCGCCTACGAGGGCTTGGGCCGTACCGTGGTGCCCGACCTGTCGGGTGACTTTCAGGGACCACTGGCCGGAATCTTGGCGGGATTGCCTTACTGCGATACGCCATGGTTGATGACGGCCCCGTGCGACACCCCGTTTTTTCCTGCTGACTTGGTGGAGCAATTGGTGGTGGCGGCGGAAGCCTCTGGCGCCGAAGTGGCGATGCCAGTCACTCCAACCAACGACGGGCGGGACCAGCCACACCCGGTGTTTTTGTTGCTACGCGCCGAGCTGTATGAGAGCCTGCAAGCGTTTTTGCAAGGCGGGGGCAGAAAAATTGACCGTTGGACCGACACCCTAGCGTGTGAGCGGGTACGCTTTTCAGATTCCGAGGCGTTTTTTAATGCCAACACGCCTGACGAACTCAAGCAGCTGCGTGCGCGCGCAAAATCCTTGAAGCCATGAATTTGCTACCCCTTGAGCAGGCCCGGGCGGCTATCGGCGCCCGCTGTGTGCCATTGCCCTCCAAACCGTTATTGGTTCCAATCCAGCAGGCCTTGGGCCGGATTGCCGGACGTGATGTCTTGGCAAATTTGGATGTGCCACCCCACGACAACAGTGCCATGGACGGCTTTGCGTTTGCTCACGCCGATTTGGCTCAGCACTTTGGTTCGGGCACCTGGCGACCACCCATTGCCGACAAGCGTTTGGCGGGCGCGACCGAATCGGCCCGTTGTCCGACGGGTCAGTGTGTACGAGTCATGACGGGCGCGGTTATGCCCGAGGGCACTGACACGGTCATTGCGCAGGAGTTGGTGCAAGTTCATGGCGACGTGGCCACTTGGCCGGCCGATTCGGTAGCGGCAGGCGCCAACCGCCGAAGGCGCGGTGAAGATCTCAAGCGAGGCGAGGCGGTGATCGGTGCGGGGCGACTGTTACGCCCAGCTGATTTGGGGTTGCTGGCCTCATTGGGGCAAAGCAAAGTCGCGGTCAGACCAAGGTTGCGGGTGGCGTTTTTCTCAACTGGCAACGAGTTGCGCCAGCCTGGAGACCGCTTAGACCCAGGCTGTATCTACGACAGCAACCGCTACACCATGGGCGCCATGCTGCAAACCTTGGGGGTGGAGGCGCTCGACCACGGCATGGTCCCCGATGATCCCAAGGCATTGCGCCAAACGTTCTTGCATGCCGCAAAACACGCCGATGCGGTGATTACTTCGGGTGGGGTGTCAGTGGGTGAGGCTGACCACACGAAACAAGTGATGCGCGATATTGGGTCGGTAGACTTTTGGCAACTGGCCATT
>JALRBF010000069.1 GCA_023262365.1 Burkholderiaceae bacterium | reverse complement strand
CGCCTTTTTGTACGCGCCGCTGGCGTACATGGTGGTGTTTTCGTTTAACAGCACGCGTCAGGACGCACGCTTTACCGGCTTTTCGTGGCGTTGGTACGAGGCGTTGTTCGACGACTCACGTCTGGTGCAAGGCTTTTGGCTGTCGTTGCAGGTGGCCACCTTGGCCGGGCTGCTCTCGGTGGTGGTGGGCACGTTTGCCGCTTACGTGTTGGTGCGCTACCGCCGTTTTGGCGGACGCAGCTTGTTTGCTGGCATGGCGCACGCGCCGCTGGTCATGCCCGAGGTGGTGATTGGTTTGTCGCTGCTGCTGCTGATGGTGGGCGTGCAAACCCTGCTGGGTTGGCCCGAGCGCGGGGTGCTTACCATTGTGATTGGGCATACGCTCTTGGGCAGTGCCTACGCCATGGTGGTGATGCAGGCGCGGTTAAGCGAAATGGACCGCAGCATGGAAGAGGCCGCCATGGACTTAGGCGCAAGGCCCTATCAGGTGTTCATGCTGGTGACCTTGCCCAACATGACGCAGGCCTTGGTGGCGGCGTTTTTGTTGGCGTTTACCTTGTCGTTTGACGACGTGGTGATTGCCGAATTTTTGTCTGGCCCGGGGGTAAACACCTTGCCGCAGGTGGTGTTTGGTTACGCGCGGCGTGGCATCAACCCCACCATATTTGCTGCCGCTACGTTGTTGATGCTGGCCGTGACCACCGCTGCGGTAGCCTACAGCGTATGGGTGGCGCGGCGCGCACGCCAGCGCGCGGCCGAGACGCAACGGGCGCTGCAGGCGTGATGGCGATTTGGGCCGCGATGCCCTTGGTGCTGTGGCGCACGGTGGGTGCGGTGCTGGGCGTGTTGTTGTGGTGCGTGGCGTGGCCCCGGCGCCGCGTGGTGTCGATTAACTTGGCCTTGTGCTTTGCCCACGTGTCCGCATGGCGCCGGGCCTGGTGGAGCGTGGTGGTGATGGTGCACTTTGCTCAGACGTGGCTGGACCGGGTGTGGCTGTGGCACGGCTCGCCGGCGCTGTTGCGCCGGCGGATTCAACTCGAGGGACAGGCCCCTGCAACCGGCCCGCTGGTGTGGTTTGCGCCGCACTTCATGGGGTTGGACGCGGGTTGGACGGCGCTGACGCTGAACCAACCCGCCGGGCGGCTGGCCACCATTTACGCGCCGCAACGCATGGCGTGGCTGAACCGTTGGATGGCGGGGGGCCGCAGCCGCTTTGGCCGCCCTCGCCTGTTTGCCAAACGCGGCCAGTTACGCGACGTGGTGCGCTGGCTGCGCGAGGGCGGCGCGCTGTACCTCTTGCCCGACTTGGATGTGGGCGCGCGTGATGCGGTGTTTGTTGACTTCATGGGTGTGCCCACGGCCACGGCCACGGTGTTGCCGCGGCTGGCGGTGCTAAGCGGTGCCGCGGTGCAGCCGGTGCTCACCACGTTAACCCGGCAAGGCTATCGCGTGCAGTTGATGCCTCTCATGACCGGCGACGATTGGGCCGACTCGGTGCAGGCCACGCAACGCATGAACCACACCATTGCGCAGTGGGCACGCCAATACCCCACGCAGTATTGGTGGGTGCACAAGCGGTTCAAAACGCGCCCGCCTGGCATGCCCAATCCCTACCACTGAGGCGCGTGGTTGGGCGGGCTACTTGGTGCCAAAAATGCGGTCACCGGCGTCGCCCAAGCCCGGACGGATGTAGCCGTGCTCGTCGAGCTGGCGGTCAACGGCGGCGGTGTAAATGGGTACGTCGGGGTGTTGGCTGCTGAGATGCGCCACGCCTTCGGGGCAAGCCAGCAAGCACACAAATTTGATGCGTTTGGGCTGCATGTCTTTGATGCGGTCAATGGCTGCCGCGGCCGAGTTGCCGGTGGCCAGCATGGGGTCCACAATCACCACGTCGCGTGATTGCATGTCTTGTGGCATTTTGAGGTAGTACTCAATCGCCTCTAGGGTATGCGGGTCGCGGTACAGACCAATGTGGCCCACCCGTGCCGAGGGAACCACCGAGAGCATGCCGTCTAAGATGCCGGTGCCGGCGCGCAAGATGCTCACCAGCACCAGCTTTTTCCCATCAATCACCCGGCCTTGCGTGGCCTCTAGCGGGGTTTGGATGGCCACGCTGTCCATGGGCATGTCACGCAGTACCTCGTAGGCCATGAGCATAGAAATTTCGTTGAGCAAGGCACGAAACGAGCTGCTGCTGACATGACTTTGTCGCATCAGCGTGAGCTTGTGTTGCACCAAGGGGTGTTCGATCAAATGAACCGTTGAGGCAGCGTGCATGTTGAGGGTCCTTGTTAAAAAACCGTGCCGTCGCTGACGATGCGCAAAGGCGGCTCACCGCCTCGGCGTGCGTACGCCAGCTCTCGGCCCATGAGCCAGGTGCCGCCCTCGAGCATGGCGCTTAGGCTAAGCGCCTGGGGCGAGCAGCCCAAGCGCTCGCACACCATGGGCCAAAGGCGGTCCATCAGCGCCACCGTCAGGGCGCGCCAACTCACCACTTCGGGCTGGTCAGGGGTGTAGGCCGCTTGCAGCGTGTGGGGCTGGCGTGGGGCAATCACGTGTGCGTCAATCAGCAAGCCGCCGTTGCGGTACTCGGGCAAGGCCGTTAGCCCTTCCCAGCCGCCAAGGGCTTGTTGGCCCCAGGCCAACGGCTCTTGCAGCGAATAGCACAACCATTGGGTGAGCTTGTGAAACGGAACCCAGCCCTCGGGCATGCCCTGTGTTTGCAGCCAGGGCAGCGCCCAGCAGTCGCCCAGGGCAATGCCGTGGGCGTGCCGGCCGTGTGGCCAAATCAGGTTAAGCGCCAGCAACAAGGCGTGCAGTAAGCCGTTGGCGTGGGGCTCGTGGTGGTCGCTTAGGTAGGCCTGCACCACGGCGCTGGGTCGCGCGGGCAGCCCCAGTGGCTTGGCCCATTGCATCAACCGCTCGCCCAGGGCGCACATGAGGGCCGCGCGGGAATCCAGTCCAAGCAGCGGGTTGTTGGGGCCGGCTTGAAACATGGCTTGTAAGTCGGCCGTGGACAAGTGGCACAAGCGTTGCGCGTCGACACACGGTAAGCCCTGGCCGTCTAAGCCAAAGGCGCCGTGGGTAAAGCCTTGCCAACTGGCCAGCGCCAAGCCTTCGGAGCGCGCGTGGTGTTGTGCCGTGGCCTGTTCGTGGTACCGCCACGTGGCCCCGGCGCCGGCGTCCAGCAGCACGCTAACAAAAGCAAAGTCCAACAGCGCGTCGGTGCGTGCCCGCTGGTTGGGGTGGTGCACCTGCGCCAGCCATTGCGACAAACGCGGCACGCCGCCGGCCTCAAGGTGACGCCAGCGGCTGTGCAGCGGCACCTGCAGGTCGGGGTGGCGTTGGTGAATGCGCTGCGCCACCTGCTCGGCCAACGGCTCAAGGGCGTGGGCATGCACCTGCCACCAGGGCAAAGCGTCGGCCAGCGCGCCTTGGAGCACAACGTGGGCGCGGGTGCGAACCGCGCCAGCGTCAAGCAAGGCCAGTGCGGCGGCTTGCGCCACGTCAGCCCTGTGGTTGGGTTAAGCCGCGGCCCTTGGTTTGGGCCAAGGCCTCGGCGCTGACGCCCTCGGTGCGGCTGAAATAGCCAGCGGCTACCTTGGCGGTCATTTCAACCTTAGCGTCTTCGGGAATCAGCGACTCGGGCAAATCGATGCGTTCGCCCACGCTGATGCCCGAGCCGGTGATGGCGTCGTACTTCATGTTGCTCATGGAGTGCAGGTGGTGGATGTGCCGAATGCCCATCCAATGCAGCGCGTCGGGCATGAGCTCTTGAAAGCGCATGTCTTGCACACCGGCCACGCATTCGGTGCGCGCAAAGTACTGCTCGGCGGTGTCGCCCTGGGGTTGGCGTTTGCGCGCGTTGTAGACCAAAAACTTGGTCACCTCGCCCAGCGCGCGCCCTTCTTTGCGCGAATAAATTACCAGCCCTACCCCGCCCTGCTGCGCGCCGGTGATGCAGCCTTCAATGGCGTGCGTCAGGTAGGGACGGCAAGTGCAAATGTCCGAGCCAAACACGTCCGAGCCGTTGCACTCGTCGTGCACGCGGGCCGTAAGCGGCACATCGGGGTTGGCCAAGTCAGCGGGGTTGCCAAAAATGTAAGCCGTATGGCCACCCACCGGGGGCAAGAAAACTTTGAGGTCGTTGCGCGTGACCAGTTCGGGGTACATGCCGCCGGTTTCTTCAAACAAGGCGCGGCGCAATGCGCTTTCGCTGCAGCCAAAGCGCTCGGCCACACCGGGCAGGTACCACACCGGCTCGATGGCAATTTTGGTTACCGCGGCCGCGCCCTGTGGCGTGAGCAACTTGCCGTCGGCGTGCAGGCGGCCTAGGCGCAGCGCGTCGATAACCTCGGGCAATATCACCTGCGCTTGCGTGATGGCCACGGTGGGCCGCACGTCGTGTCCGGCGGCAATGGCCGAGGCAAAGTGCGCCGCGCTCTGGGCGCCCCATGGGTCCATGCTTACGATGCGCTTGGGGTCTTGCCACTGCGGGTATGGGCCAATGGCCGAAGTGGGGTCGGTGTTGGTGAGGTCGGGCCGGTGCTGTTGCGACAGATTGCCCGCGGCCACGGCCAGGGCACGGTAAACGCTGTAGCTGCCGCCATAGGTGCCAATGACGTTGCGCTCGGCGGCGTGCGCCGCGCCACCCACAATGGGCCCGCGCACTTGGGGGTCGGCTGCGCCCCATTGAAGCGCCAGCGCGCGTTGGCTGCCAGCGTGTGAGGTGAGGCGAATGTGCTTGCTGCTTGACATGGCAAAACTCAGGGTAAGCAAAAGTCAGAAGCGATTCAATATAACCCAAGCGCGCCGCCGTATGGCTTGGGTGTAACCCCTGAGTGGCCCGGGTTACTGCCGGGTGGGCCGAAACAGGCTGACCAAATCGGTGCGGTTGGCCACGCGGCTGGCAAGCGCCAGGTTTTCAAAAATATGTTGCAAGTGCGCGCGCATCAGATGGGCGGCGAGCTCGGCGTTCTTTGAGCGCATGGCTTGCAAGATGCCGGCGTGCTCGTCGTCGCGGCAGGTGTGGCCCGAGGTTTGCC
Source organism: Burkholderiaceae bacterium (assembly GCA_023262365.1). Classification (GTDB taxonomy): domain Bacteria; phylum Pseudomonadota; class Gammaproteobacteria; order Burkholderiales; family Burkholderiaceae_C; genus RS62. The sequence continues at coordinate 2,563 of JALRBF010000069.1, read as the reverse complement.
CGTACATGCCAATAATTAAGGAGCTGCGGATGACGAGGTTTTTTACCAGGCGGCTCATGACTTGGTTGGCCGCCACGTCGGCCAGCGCGATGTGGAACTGTCCCGACAGTCGGATGGCCTCGCGCCGGTTGCCCTGGTTGTGCGCGGCGGACTCGTTGACCAAATGCTTGTGCAACAGCGCCAGGCCGGTGCGTGTGCAGCGCTGGGCGGCCAGCTCGGCCACGGTGGGCTCCAGCGCGTGGCGCGCCTCAAAGACGTCGCGCGCTTGCTTGGCCGTGGGTTGGGCCACAAACGCCCCGCGGTTGGCCCTGAGCTCAACCACGTCGCGGTTGGCCAGCAGCAACAGCGCGCGGCGAATGTGCATGCGCCCCACGCCAAAGGCCTCGCACAACTCGGCCTCGGGCAGCTTGGTCCCGGGCAGCAGGCGCTGTTCAATGACCGCTTCGTAGATTTGCTCGACGATGCTGGCCTCGGCGGCTAGCGCCGCAGGGCGGGGCGTGACGTGACCGGTGGGCATGACCAAATGGTAAGGCGATTTGCCCCCACGCTGGGGCTTACCCCAATACGGACCGGGAAGAAATTGTTAACAATCTGAGCAACACGTGAGCCGGGGCAGCGCGTGGGTTGGTGCATGGGGTGCCCCATGGCACACAAGGGGCGCACCAAAAACGCGCAACAGCGCCTTTGGTGCGAGCCCACTGGCCGACATGGTGCACGGCACCGACCCGTCGTGCACGGCCGCGGTGCAAACAACCGGTTTTTGCCGTTGGCACCAACTTTGCAATGTAGGACAGCCATGAACGCACCCGCTGCTCGCCCACTGGAACTCGTTGACCTGACCAAACAGTTCGACGACGGGACTTTGGCCGTTCAGCACATCAACCTCACCATTCCCACGGGCAGTTACTGCTGCTTGCTCGGCCCCTCGGGTTGCGGCAAAACCACCACCTTGCGCATGGTGGCCGGCCACGAAACCGCCACCTCGGGCGACATCTTGCTCGATGGACACAACATCACCAACCTGCCCGCAGCCAGCCGTGGCACCGCCATGATGTTTCAAAGCTTTGCCTTGTTCCCGCACCTCTCGGCGCTGGACAACGTGGCCTTTAGCCTTAAGGTGCGCGGCGTGGAGCGCAGCGAGCGCGCCCGCGAAGGCATGGCGCTGCTGGACAAGGTGGGCATGGCGCATTTGGCACAGCGCAAGCCCGCCGAGCTCTCGGGTGGGCAACAACAGCGCGTGGCGCTGGCGCGGGCGCTGATGATGCGCCCCAAGGTGTTGCTGTTGGACGAGCCCTTGTCGGCGTTGGATCCGTTTTTGCGCAGTCAGATGCGGGCCGAGCTGCGCCACTGGCAACAAACGCTGGGCTTGACGTTTATTCACGTGACGCACTCGCAAGAAGAAGCCATGGCCTTGGCCGACCTGATGGTGTTGATGAACAACGGCGTCATCGTGCAACAAGGGCCCCCGAGCGAGATGTTCAACCGCCCAGTCAACGCGTTTGCGGCCAACTTTTTGGGCGGGCACAACCTATTTTGCGACGACGCGGGCCGCCAGTTTGCGGTGCGCACCGACTTAACCCAACTGCTCACCCAGGATGGGGCGACTGGCGCTGGCGTGGCCGTGACCCATCCCGTCGAGGTGGCGGCGGTGGAGTATCAAGGGCCTTACGTGTTGGTGGGTTTGACCACACGCTCGCCCGGCCACTGCCTCAGGCCCGATGAGCAGCTCAAAGTCATGGTCTCGGAGGAGGCCTTTACCAGGCATCAGTTCGTGGTGGGTGAGTCGGCCCTGCTGGGGTGGACCGCCGAGCAGGAACATGCGTTAAGTGATTGAGGTTGGTTGCTTTGGTTGAAGCATTTTTTTGAAAGGTAAACCCCATGTCAACAGACAACAAAAACGAGCAATTCGCTCATGACCGTCGTTCGGTCATCAAGGGAACCGCAGCCATTTTGGCCAGCGGCGTGTTCCCTGCCATCCATGCCCAGGAACAAATCACGTTGAGGTACTTGGGCACCGCTGTGAACCAGGACAAGAAGATTGCCGAAAAGTTCAAGCAAGACACCGGCATCAACATCCAGTATGTGGCCGTGACCACCGACGATGTAACCAAGCGTGCGGTGACCGCGCCCAACAGTTTTGATTTGATTGATACCGAGTACTTCTCGCTCAAGAAAATCGTGCCCACGGGCAACCTCAAAGGCATCGACACCCAACGCATCAAAAACGCCGACAAAATCACCAGCATCTTCACCCAGGGTAAAACCCCCACGGGCAAGACGATTGGTGACCAAGGCACGGCGCCGAAAAAGGTGATTTACCTCGAGGGTGAGCGCTCCAAAAAGTTTGCCGCCGGTGCCACGCGCTACATGTCGCTGATTCCTACGGTGTACAACGCCGACACCCTGGGCATTCGCCCCGACCTGATCAAGCGCCCGATTGGCTCGTGGGCCGAGTTGCTCAACCCCGAGTTCAAGGGTAAGGCGTCGATTTTGAACATTCCCTCAATTGGCATCATGGACGCGGCCATGGTGGTGGAGGCCATGGGTATTTACAAGTACCCCG